>JAVBYH010000086.1 GCA_030824175.1 Bacteroidota bacterium
GCCTGAGCTCGAACCAGTCGATGGACGACCGTGTGGCGTCGATCGTCACATCCCACTTCACGCTCCTCACGCTCCTGCCCTTGAAGAAGAGTGTGAATCCCGCCTCGCCGATCTTCGACTGGAGCTCGGGCAGCCGCGGCAAGAGCACCGACGGTGCAACGAGCATCTCTCCGGGCTCCTCTGCACCCGTGAATGCCGTCACACCGAACATCCTGAACGGAATATCAAGCAACCGCGCCTGCTCGAGTCCGGCGGATTCGCAGCTGTGCCATCCGCTGCCGTCCGTATGGAGAATCCTCGTCGTCTGCGCGCAGCCTTCGTGAAATGTTTTCGCGAACCATTTCGCATTCGAGGAAATTTTCCGTTTCGTGAAATCGGGCCCGCGGAACGTCGCCTTGATCAACGCGTTCCGCTCTTTTAACGTGCCGCAGTGGAGGAGGTCGAAGCATGCGGGGATGAGCACCGCCATGCGTTTCTTCGCCCTCATCGGCGCTTCGAGCCGCCATTGCTCCTTGTCCGTGAGCAGCCCGAACGGTGACCGGGCAAGTGGATGCGTTCCCTCGCCGTCGTTCAACCGGCAGGCGAGGATGAACTGATAATCGTTCCCGATACTCGAGATATGGAGCTCCCCCGTCATCTTCCGCACATCGATGCCGTCGTCGACGCCGTCCACCGCCAGCACGAGCCCCGCCGCCGTATCGTCCGCGGGCAGCGGAATGCGGAGATCGTTGAACTCCCGCATGCTCATCGCGAACCGCCTGTCGGGCGAAACATCGGCGCGACCGGATGTGAGCCGCACGATCCCTGACTCGATTCTCACATCATCCCAAAACTTCCATCCGCGCGGATTGCCTATCGGTTCGATCCTGCCGGCTGGAACATCGAAATGATACTGCGCCAGGGCGAACGCATCGTCATCGAGCGGCAGCGGCATATCGAGAGGGTCTTCAACCTCAAGCACCTTCACAACACTCACGACTCCGTCCGTGACATCGAGCATCGTCGCCGCCGTCCGCACCGAATCCGGAAAAAATCGCAGCGGCAGTTCCGTTGCTCCGTTGCGATAGACGATGGGGGCGTCGGCGCCGAGCACATCGGCATGAAGCTGGAAAATTTTCTCCCGGTTCGTATAATTCGTCATCAGATCGAGGAAGCGCTTTTCGTTCCTCGTCACACTGGGATCCCATCGGCCGAGGGGAACGGTGCCTGCACAGAGCCGGATTGAAATATCCTGCCCGCGGCGCTCGATGAGCAGACGGGAGTCCGGCCTGCGAACATCCGGCGCGGATGCGGAAACGCCGAGGAGCGTCTCGGTGAATTGCGCCGTGTACTGTTCGTCGAAAAAAATATAGGAATAGGATTGGGGCGTGACGATCTTTTTCAGCGTGATGACCGCCGCGATTGCATGCGTGCACCATGAGTGCGACCCGCATTCGCATTCCACACTCAACTCACCCTCGACAAGACGGACTGTCACCTCGTGAACCGGATGGCCGGAGATATCCATCGAGAGAGCGGACCCATCGCGGTTCCAGGCGAGACGACTCACAGGATCCCTGGTCAACAGTCTTCTAGCAGCGGCGATCGCCGTCTGCGGCGCAACGGTGTAGAGCCATCCGGGGCGGAGGAGTTTCAACGCGGCAAGCAGTCTGTCTTTGGCGGGAGCAGTATCGGCGGCGGAATGTAAATCATACATGCGGTCAAACATGGCACTCGCAAAAATATTGGCTGATGAAGCGTAATATACAACCGTTCAGACGGAATACCAAAAAATCCCCACCAAATTGATTTTTCTTGTTCATTTATTGAGTTTGCTGTTTTGTCATTTCACCAAGTGTGGTGGATGTTCATGGAAAGATTTCTTCGTGATCATTCATGCTATCTTCCTCTTCCCGCTCCTCGATAAGGGCCTCGAGTGTGTCCTTCATGCGAAGGAATATATCGTACGCACGCACCATCACATCGTCATCCTCAAGCCAGGCCTCCCCCGCCATCTCGAGATACAAGACAGCCTCGTCGTCCCCTCCCTCGATCGCGTACCCGGGAAGCAGTTCCGGCATCTGCCGCTCCCCGAACAGATACATTGCGACATAGGGATTGTACTTGAACGCCTTCACGAGCGCGTCCTTGGCCTGAACCTTCTTTCCCGGCTTGTGGAAGAGGATGTGCGCCCGGGAATACAAGAACGTCACCTCCGCCTCGTCCCTGTGCGACTGCATGAAGCGCTCCGCCTCGTTCCATTTTCCCATGGCGATGAGTCTGCACAGGAGCACGTAGCGAATGCCCTGATTGTCGTTCGGATTGAGTGTGTAGATGTCCCGATACACCTCGACAGCCTCATCGCGTCTTCCCAATTCCCATAGGCACAGGGCTTTGCCGGAAAGCGCTCGCATGAAAGGACGCGTCTCCGGCAATCCCCAGAACCCGCCCGCGAACTCGCGTCGAAAATCGGGACCGAGATCGGCATCCGCGCTGTCGACGGCTTTTTGATATAATTCCAATCCCGCCTCATGAGACTCTGCGGCAACCTCCGCAAGAGCGAGGTACGCATGCGTGCACGCCGGATAAATTTCAAGGGCCTTAATCGCGGCCCGTACAAGCGCGCCTTTGTCCTCCCGATCGTCTGCGGCCGCAAGTATATCCCGCGCCTTCCACGCCTCGCTTGTACGATAGAGCGGCTGTTGAGGATGAGCATCTGCGCCTTCGCCGGTTCCCGACACTGCGCTCCTTGCCCGGGGGTCTTCCCGATCCCGCACCGCCTGCTTTTTCGCATCCAGGACAGACTGCAGCGCCGTCACCGCGTCCGGCACGGCATCCCAGATCTCATGATATTTATCGCGGAACATCAGCGCCTCGAGCCTCTCACCCGGGATCGGCGTTGAACCGGTGCGGGCCGTATTGAGTGCTGCCGAGGGCTCCGACAGCTCCTCTGCAACAAGGGGAAACACATCAACGGCATCGGCTAGCGCCTTGATGCCCTTCTCTTTTTCTCCCATCTGCAGCCATGCGAGTGCGCGGCTGTACGCCACCTCCGGCGAAACGCGCAGGTTCACCCTCGCATACAAATCGTGCACCTCGGCGTGCCGTCCGATGGCGATATACAGCATGCCGTAGAGCGCCTGTAGTTCGAGGGAACGATCGGGATCGAGAACGGCCACCTCTTCCAGGAGCGAAAGCGAGCCGGCATAATCATGCGTGTCCAGCCTCGCGAGCGCCAGGTACTGCATCAGTTGAAGGACGGGATGATTGTCCTCCACTTCCCATGGGAGCAGATCGGTCCCCGGCGAAAATTCCGGAGGGAACGCCTCCCTCACCGCGGCAACGAACCGTTCCCACAGGAATGCGGCAGTCTTCACATCGCCGTGCAGGTAAAACGACAGGGCGATATGATCGGCGGCCTCGACGAATTCGGGATAGTCGCGGAGAAGGCATATGAGGTCCGCGCGGAATTTTTCGACACCATCGGAGTCGTGATATGCATCGAGAATGTCGTCGAGGCGGTCGTACGCATCGTCGGTAAGCTGCGGGAACACGCATATCCATTCGCGGCGCTTCCCCTTCGATTTCCCCGAGGGCGTAATGATCAAATTGTCTTTGCAGTCCAGCGTGATCGTGTTGATTGATGTGAGCATGGCTTTTTGAATATTATTTGAACTGATGTCGGTGGCTTCGGTTAGAACATTGAATCGGGGAACCGCACAACCTCGAATGCAAGAGGTGAAGCGGTCACGTCGCACAGCTTCGAAAACACATCCGACGCCGGATTGAGAACGGCGAGCCCGAAGAATTCGAAGAAGCGGCGGATCGTTCGGAGATTGTACGCCCCTTTCACCGTTTCCTCCTGCGTCTTGTAGCTCACGGGTCGTGCCTCATTGCTTAGATTAGGGAAGGCGTGAAGAAATGCATTTTCATAGAACGACACCTGGCGCGTCTGTCCTCCATAGCGCTGCAGCAGGAGCAGCGAGAAAAGGAAGGAGCGTTGTATCATTGTAAAATCCTCGTAGCGATCGCGATAGCCCCAATCGAACGCCGTCGCATACGCGTCGAGGAGACGGCAGTAGATGTCTGCGACATCGTTTCGTTCCAGAAGGTACCGGCATGTCGGGGACAGAATAAAAAACTTCCCGTCGGTCAGCAAGAGTCCTGCATGTTCCGCGACAATACGAGTTGTGTGAAGATCGAAGTAGTCCTCTTCCCTGTTGATGTTCCCGATGCTGATTTTCTCATCGTACTTTTCCTGCCCGAGCACGGAGAGTGCCGCCTCGCGGCAGAGTGCGCGGGGAAGCTTGCCCGTGGCTGTCGCCTTGCACGGCTGCCGTTTGATAATCTCCGCGATACCGAGGAACAGGGCGACGACCGGGGCCCTCACGGCGCTCACAGGAGCCACGGGAAACCGAACCGGCGACGACTTCCTTCTGCTGAAATCGAGAAGCATCTTCATCTGTGCCGGTGAGAGTCCGTCGAATCCGTCGATCCCGCGCTCAATGAACTCCCGTGCACTCCTCTCGATCATTGCCTCCAGTTGATCCAGCTTCGCCTTGGGGAGATTCTCGATGAACGCCTGTTCGTGCGCATGGCATCCGATAGCAGTTTCGCGCCAGCCGCTGATCGTGCCATTGTCACCGCATTTCGGACAGCAGTAATCGATGTTCCCGTGACGAGCGACGCACATGGTGATCCGCGCATCGCATAGTTTATGCCCCGGCCGCCTCCTGCAGCGCACAACATACGTGATCGGCGAACCGCCCTCTCTTGCCCTCATACTCTTTACAACAGCATGAACGAATTCAGGCCAGGATTTTGTTTCGATCGTTATAACGTGGTTCTTTTCTTGATTGCTCAAAATTGAGTATTCCCCGGATGATGACAGTTGATCCACCGGTTGAATAAATACGCAATATTTCATCGAAATTCAACCTGAAGGACAGCGGCCTCAGCTTAAATTCGCGCATAAATTCAAGCGACACCGGGATCACGTCTTGATTATTGACGAGTGGTTGCGTAGTTTGAAGACTATTCCGGACGGTACGTGTAAAATTTCGGCTATTCACGTCCACCCCATTTTTTTAAAGAGTTGCATGGCTTATCCGATCCTTAAACTCAATGATCTCTCCACGAGTGGCCTCGATCGCAAGATCAATCACGTCGTCTCGCTGCTCCATGAAGGCAATTTTGCGGCAGCCGACGCAAAGAAGATGAAGAATACCGGCCTCTGGCGGGCCAAGCTCGACGACACCAACCGACTCATTTTCCGCTTCGGACATGCGAACGGCCGCACTGTGATCCTCCTCCTCGAGGTGATCCGCAATCACGCCTACGACAAATCCCGGTTCATCGCAAATCCCGCCTGCTCGGATGCCGACTTTGTCCCTGCAATGCCCGAAGCAACCGATGCCCAACCCTCAGCGCAGGACAATGAAGCCCTCCCCTACGTCAACGAGGCAAGCGACCGTTTCCATGTCCTCGATAGGATACTCAGTCTGGATCCGGACCAGGATGCCGTCTTCGATCTCCCGCCCCCGCTCATCATCATCGGGTCCGCCGGAAGCGGCAAGACCGTGCTCCTCCTCGAAAAAATGAAGGAGCTTGCGGGAAGGATCCTCTACGTCACCCACTCCGCCTTCCTTGTGGAAAGCTCCAGAAACCTCTTCTACGCACAGGGATATCGGGCCGACGACCGTGAGATCGATTTCTATTCATTCGGGGAGTTGCTGCAGTCGGTCCGCTCACCCGAAGGCCGAGAGGCGACATGGCGGGACTTTCAGTCGTGGTTCAATCAGGTCCGCCAGGGCAGCCGATTGAAAAATGCCCGCATGCTGTATGAAGAATTCAAAGGGGTCATCACCGGAAGCAGTGCCGCCGGTCCCTACCTCTCGCGCGAGGCCTATCTTGCGCTGGGCGTCAAGCAATCCATACTCACCGCCGAAGAACGCGGCGACGCGTGGGACCTGTTCGACCGTTACCGCAAACACATTTCGGAACGCGGACTCTGGGACAGCAACATGGCCGCCGCTATAACGATTCCCCTTGTTCGTCCGCAGTATGATGCCCTGGTGATCGACGAGGTGCAGGATTTTACGACACCCCAGCTTGCCTTCTGCCTCAAAACGCTTGTCAATCCCGTTTCCTTTGTCCTCTCGGGTGACTCGAATCAGATCGTTCATCCAAATTTTTTCAGCTGGGCACGGGTGAAGAGCTATTTCTATTTGAAACATCACGAAGGCGGCGGCCAATCGGACCATCAGGAGCCCGCTGAGATCATTCGCATCCTCCGGAACAATTACCGCAATTCAATCGCCGTCACCGGGATCGCCAATCGGCTGTTGAAAATCAAACAGCAGCGATTCGGCTCGATCGACAAGGAATCGAACTACCTCGTCACAAGCCGGTCGACACATCCGGGAACGATCGAATTTCTCGCCGACAACGGCAGAGTGCGCGATGAGATCAACAGGAAGACGGGCCGTTCAACAAAGTTTGCGGTGATCACGCTCTCCGATGAAATGCGTGATGAAGCCAAAAAGGTGTTCGATACGCCGCTCGTCTTCAGCGTTCACGAGGCCAAGGGACTCGAGTACGACCATGTCGTACTGTTCAACATGGTATCGAGCGCCGAGAAAGAGTTCCGGATCATCACCGAGGGCGTTGCGGCAGCGGATCTGGGAAGCGATCTTGATTATAACAGAGGAAAAAACAAGGAAGACAAAACCGGAGAGGCGTACAAATTCTATAGCAACGCATTGTACGTCGCCATGACCCGCTCGAGGGAGAGCCTGTTCATCGTCGAATCTCGTCCGAAACAGCCGTTGCTCGACCTCCTGGGATTCTCCGACACGAAAGAACAGGTCGAGATCGTCAATGCCGAATCGTCCATCGAAGAGTGGCAGAAGGAAGCGCACAAACTCGAACTGCAGGGGAAGGCCGATCAGGCAGCCGATATTCGCCAGCGCATCCTGAAGACCGAGCCCGTACCGTGGGAAGTGATGGACGACGCCAAAATCCAATCCCTCCTCCCCGCCGCGTTCGACGGCATTCGCATCAACAAGCAGGCGCAGCGAACCGTCTTCGAATTCGCCGTGGCCCACGACAGAGACTACCTGCTGCCGGATCTTGTCCAGGCCAAGTACACGTTTGCGAAGAAGCCCGATGAGGGACGGAAATTTGTCGCAGACAAATACTGCGCGGCATATCGGCCCTACAACAAGGCGCAGATGCTCGCCCTCATCCGTCGTCACGGACTCGAGCACATGACACAGCTCGGCGATACGCCGCTCCTCGCGGCGATCCGTGTCGGCAACATCGATGCCGTGCGCTACATGCTCGACGCCGGCGCGGACATGATGAATCCCGGTACCGGAGGCCGTGGTCCGCTTGCACTCGCGCTCGCGCTGGCTGCCCACGACAAATCGTATGCAACAAAAAACCTGGGCGACCTCGTCTCGCTCCTCATGCCTGGGTCGATCAACATTCGGTTTTTAACACGCATGCGAAAACTCGACCAGCGGCACAGCGAGCATCAGTTCCTGATCTTCATGATGTCGCACTGGCCTGCAGAGATGAACCGGGCATTGCAGCACGGCTACTACCCGTCGTTCACCGTCGGCGACGTCGAGACGTTCATGGCATCGATGCCCGAATCCATCGTACCTTCATACAGGAAGGTGCGCACATACCTCTCGAGCGTGCTTGCCAAAAATGAAGTACAACGGCAGACGAGCTGGAACCGCAACATTTTCCTTCGGGTGAAGCATGGCCGGTATATGCCCAATCCCCTGCTCGAAATTCAAGTCGGAGAGGAGTGGAAACCGTTCCTTGAATATTGCGGATTGGACACCGCCCTTGCCAACGCGAAAAAAGGAAAATCGCTGAAGAAGGACATTCAGCGACAGCGAGACCAACTGCGTAAACTCTTTACCGAATATTTTGCGAAACAGGACAACTATTCATGAATATGATCGGTCGCAACGATCCGTGCCCATGCGGCAGCGGGAAAAAATATAAAAACTGTCATGGCGGCGTCGCAAAGGAACCCGCCGGCGACAGCTACGACAGAATACGGCAGCTCGATGGTGAAATCACCGAGAAAATAACGACGTACATCGCCCGGCAGTACGGCGGCGAAGGCATGCAGCGGGCGTTGGATGAATACGGATCCGACGACGAGGCCGTACGCGACCCGATGACGGCGCAGGGCGATTCGTTCATCCGGTGGATCTCGCTTTCCTGGCGTCCGGATGGGGTCCACACGGCCGCTGAGAATTTCATCACATCCAGACGGTGGACGATCGGCGACGATGCGGTTCGCCTGATCGAGGCGACACTCGCCTCTTGCTACAGCTATTATCAGGTCCGGTCCGTCGAGCCCGGTTACGGAGCGACAATGCATGACATCTTTCGCAAACAAGATGTCTTTGTGCGCGAACGATCCGCCACATCGACAATGCGGCCGGGTTTGATCATGTATGCCCGCATCGTCGCGATGGACGGGTTGCACTTCTTCATGGGCACCGGTCCGTGCGTCATCACGCCGCAGTACCTGATCCGGCTCGTCACGCTCCGTTCGGACCTTGAATCCGCCGCACATGCGGCCGATGGAGCGATCACAACGGAGACACTGCGGGAGAACGAGGACCAAATGCGCGAAGAATATTTCAAGATTGAGGACGAGCTGTTACATCCGATGCGCACGCTCGTTAATCGGGACAACGAGCCGTACCTCCTGCATACGCTGACGTACTCCGTCTCCTCCGCAGACGATGCGTTCCAGGCGATGAAGGGGCTTCAGCAAGATTATACCAAGGAGAGCGACGAGGAACTGCTCAACGGAGCCGTCCGCAACGAGGACGGAACGCTTGCCGAAATCACGCTCGACTGGATCAAAGACGCAACGACCGTTCAGGGAGTCGGAGAGAATATCGTAACGGCATCGATCAAAATCAATGGAACCGTGATGACGATCGAGGTGAATTCCGAGGCTCGCGCCAAGCGCATACAGGACGAAGTTCGGACGCGTCTCGGCGGCAAGGCCACGCTTCGGAACATCGACATCGCCACCGACGAAGAGCTTGCCGAGCGTCCCAGGAGTCCGGAGAGCGAGAAGGATCGTGAAGCACGGGAGGAAGAAGAACGCATCCTGCGCGCATCGCCCGAAGTGCAGGCGAAGATCAAGGCGATGATGGACGAGCATTGGAAACGCTGGTTGGATACATCCATCCCCGCGTTGCGCGGCCTGACACCGCACCAGGCGGTTAAAGATCCGGCTGGCCGCGAGCTGATCGAATCGCTGCTGTTGGAGATCGAGACCCGCAACACAACGCAGGCCGATCCCCTCTTGCGCGTCGACGTCGTGCGGCTTCGCCGCGAGCTCGGATTGCCGTTATAGCAAGATACCCAGGCATGCAAGTAATAAATCAGTTCTATTAATTCGTTATGCGTCAGTTACTCATTGATCGCATTGACGACGACATTTCCTTTTTTATGCCCCGAATCGACATATCGATGAGCCTCGATGATCTGATCAAACGGATAGCATCTGTCTATGACCGATCTCAATTCCCCTACCTCGCAGAGGTCCTTGAGGAAGATCAGATCTTCAATCTTCATGACCATGCTGCCGGACAACGAAAGAGCGGACAGATAGATTCCTGACGCCGTCAGAGATTTTTTCCGCTTCGACGGCGGGATAATGCGATGATGCTATCTTCAGGCATACAACAATACTGTGCATGCGTGCTGAATCCAAATGCGGTGGAAGCAAAAACGGGATCGCCGGCCTTGAACAGCGTCACCTTGCTGCCGATGGCTTCAACGTCTCCAGCCAGTTCCATACCGAGTATTTTTTTCCGCGGTCCCCTGAACCCAACAATGATCCGCATCAGGGGCTTGAAGAAGAAGTCGGTAACGGGTCCCAACCCCGGCTCCAGGCGCCGCACTTTTGTATCCCCTATGTGCACAGTCGTCGCACGTATTTTGATCAGCACTTCGTTGTCTTTCGGTGAAGGTTTTTCAACCTCTGTAAACCGAAGCACCTCCGGTGGACCATATCGAGTGCAAATGATTGCCTTCATGTGAGCTCCTCCGATAATAATGACGAATGCAAGGGGAAAGGCAAATCTATGCCGACGCCGGGATGAGAAATTAATGCTCACCCTGTGCTTACTCTGAATTGAGATAGCGTTCAACTTCCTTCTTCCACGGATTTTCAATTCATGTGATCCCCTCTATTTCAGTATGTTGATACTGCGGATATAAAGTGTTTCGGCCGCCGTGCCATTAGGAAACACGAATTCCGTCACAACATAGACTTTCATTAAATTGCATGAACCAAATTCCGAGAGATTAAAATGATAGGTAGCCCAGGCATTCGTGAGGCGAACATTTTTCAGAGTTTCAGCGCCATCATCAGGATCATCAGTGTCTTTCATCCCGATTTGCACAACTTCGTTTCCCTTGGCGCCCTTCATTTCAATCGATAATTGTGTGCACGCCGACAG
>JAVBYH010000391.1 GCA_030824175.1 Bacteroidota bacterium
GGGAACATGTTCGAGATCGTCACCGTCGACTACTGGAAGAAGAACTACGGCTACCGACTCACCAACGCCGCCACCGCCTGGCGCGATGCCTACATCGGGAACAACCGCGGGGCGGAACACATCAACGCCATCATCAATTTTAAATTGCGGCAGGCCGGCAAGACCGAAGAACAGATCCGCCGCAAATCGCAGTTCGACAAACTCCATATGGCCGACGCCTTCTTCGGCGGCTGCCACGAACTCATCATCGCGAAGAAGCATTTCCTCGACGCAGCCGAAACGGACAATCAGCTCTACTCCTCCGGCGAGATGACGCGCGAAGAACACTACCAGTATTTCAAGTTCACGATCGACGCGATGCGCGACATCCTCGAGTACAACCGCTACGTGCGCTACATCAGCGTCTTTCAGAACTGGCTTCGTCCCGCGGGCGCTTCGGTGGACCACCTCCACAAGCAGATCGTCGGACTCGACGAATGGGGCGCCCTCATCTCGGATCAGATACAGATGGTGCGCCAGGACCCGAATGTGTTCAACGAGCTCGGCGCCAACTTCGCCGCACAGTACAATCTCGTTTTTGCCGAGAACGATTACGCCATCGCCTTCGTCGGCATCGGCCACCGGTTCCCTACCATTGAGATCTATTCGAAGTCCTATTACTCCCGCCCGTACGAACATACGGAGGAGGAACTGCGCGGATTCTCGAGCCTCGTGCACGCATGCCACTCGGCGATGGGAAGCCAGATCTCGTGCAACGAGGAATGGTACTACACCCCCGTCGATGCCGTGTACAAAATCCCCTGGCACGTGCTCCTGAAGTGGCGCATCAATGTACCGGCCGGATTCGAGGGCGGGACGAACATCTACATCAATCCGATCACGCCGATCGATCTCCGCGACAAGATCGTGCCGCGCTTCTACCAGCTCCGGAGTGAAGGGAGGATCGAAAATTTCCCGATCGCCGAGGAATGCAACCTGACGCCGAATCCGCTGAAGTACTATCTGAAATAACGCGCGCGCCATGCGCGGCGCCGTAGAAACTAAAAACCCCTTCCGGTTCATCCGCCGGAAGGGGTTTCGTGTTTCGACACTGTATGGATCATTTCGTGTGCTGCGAACAATAGCGCGTGCCGGCGACCGGCTTGCGTTTGCACTGCGATCCGGCCTTCGTCACGCCGTGGCAGTGCGATGCGGTCTTCGCGGCCGGCTGTTCCTCTGGAGCGATCATGGCGGCGATCGCGCCGTGGAGTACGGGTGCCGGGGCGGTCGGCGCCGCCTCGGCCTCTGCATGCTTCTGTACCGCCTCGAAGAGCTCCGGCTCGATCGGCAATGTGACCGGTGTGCGTTTCTGGTGCGGCTCGACGACGAAGGCGCTGGCTTGCCTGGGCTCCTGCTTCTTCACCGTAAACGAGCTCGGTCTCGTCGCCTGCTCGAGCACGATCTGCGACGCCTCGACGATCGCCTTCTTCAGCGTGAAAAAGACGATGAGGCTGAGCGCGCCGAGCGCCAGCAGCGCCACGATGAGCAATGCGCTGCGCACATCGAGCGTGTCTTCGAACGACTGGAGTTTGAGGGAATAGTCGGATTGCGTCTTCGAGAGCCGTGCGACGGAATCGACAGTCTGCGACGCCTGGAGGTGTGTCGCCTTCACTGCCCCCGCGATGCTGTCGAGCCGGGTGGCCATGATGTTGAATGTTTTTTGCTGCGCGGCCTGCGATCGTTTCAACGCCCTAATCGTACTGTGGAGAGTCTTCAGTTCGGTCTCGAGGTTGGCAACCTCGGCGGCGCTGCGTTCCTGGGCCGGAAGAAAGGAGACACAGGAGGCAACGAGAACAATGATGAGCGATGTTTTCATAAGGATGCGAGCTTCCCAGGGGATACCTAAATCGACTTATGGCGTTATTCCATAATTATGCTGTAATATAACGAAATTTATCTATGGTACGCAAGGAAAATGCCGTATATTGGAAATTGGGCGGGGCAGGCGTCCGCCCCGCGCATCGCCACACACGACGGGAGCAGGTATATGGAACGACAATACACACTCGAAAAAATCTCGCAGGGAAACGTCGGTCCGGTACGCATCGTGCAGCTCTATGCGGATGGATTCGAGGCGCTCAGTGCGCGGGAAAAACGTTTCGTCTATCACCTCTCGCAGGCGGCAGTGGCCGGTCGTGACATCGCCCTCGACCAGCGGCACCGGCATGGCCTGGGCCTCCGCACCCTGCTCGAGGCGGTCTACACGCATCCCGACGGCATCGATCCGCTGGTGCACGAGGCGCTCCGGATGTACACGAAACTCTTCTGGGTCAACAATGGCACGTACGACGACATCACCTCGCGGAAGTTCGCCCCCCCGTGCTCGTGGGAGGACTTCTCCGCGGCGGTGCGCACAGCCGCTGCACACGGTGCGTTGCCGGACCTCGCGCCTGGAACGCCCCTTGCCATCCTGCTCGATGAGCTTCGCACGTCCCTCTTCGAGCCCGGCGCCGAAGACGTGAGGACGAACAAGACGCCCGGCACGGACATGATCGCCGCCGGCGCCAACAATCTCTACACGGGTGCGACGTTCGAGGACGTGGAGGCGTGGGCCGCGGCCGGCGGCGAACTCCATCCGCTGAACTCCCGGCTCGTCCACGCCGACGGAGAGTTCCGCGAGGAGGTCTACCGCACGGGCACCGTGCATTGCGGCGGCACCATTCCGCCCGGCCGGTATGCGGCCGACCTCGAGCTCGTTATCGGTTTCCTCGAACAGGCGCGAGCGTTCGCATGCACGCCGCACCAGGAGGAGACGCTCGGGAAACTCATCGCCTTCTACCGCACCGGATCGCCCGCCGACTGGAGGGCGTACGTGCTCCACTGGATCGCCGACACGGATGTTCGCATCGACTTCATCCACGGCTTCATCGAAGTCTACCTCGATGCGCGCGGCGCGAAAGGGCAGTACGAGGCCATCGTACATTTCGTCGACCCCGTGCTCACCGATATGGTGCAGAAGATCGGTTCCGCAGCGCAGTACTTCGAGGATCGCATGCCGTGGGACGAACGCTACAAGAAGCGGGACGTGAAGCCGCTGAAGGCGAGCGTCATCAATGTCGTCGTCGAAACGGGCGACGCCGGGCCCGTGAGCGCCATCGGCATCAACCTGCCGAACGAGGAGGACATCCGCGAACAATTCGGCTCCAAGAGCGTCACGCTCAACAACATCGTCGAGGCATACGACAAGTCCGCCGGCAAGGATATCCACCGCGAGTTCTCATTCGACGACGCCGAATACGAACGCACGCTCACCTACGGCATGAGGGCCGACAATCTCCACACGGCGCTCCACGAGGTGCTCGGCCACGGCTCGGGCAAAATGAATCCCGCGGTGACGGAGGATCCCCACGCGCTCTTCCCCGGATATTATTCGACACTCGAGGAGACACGGGCGGACCTCGTGGCGATGTGGCACATCTGGGACCCGATGCTCCGCGAGATCGGCGCCGTCACGGGCGAGGAGATCGCGCGCACGATGTACGAGAAGGAGGTGCGCAACGCCGCACTCGTCCAGCTCCAGCGCGTGCCGAAGGGACAGGACATGCTCGAGGAGGACCACATGAAGAACCGGCAGCTCATCGTGCACTGGCTCATGCGGAACGCCTCGTGCATCGAACGCACGGCGCGCGACGGGAAAATATTTTTCCGCATCACCGATATCGCGGCGATGAGGGAGGGCGTCGGCCGCCTCCTCGCCGAGGTCATGCGCATCAAGGCGGAAGGGGACTACCAGGCCGCGAAGGCGCTCATCGACGAGTACGGCCTGGCGATCGACACCGCGCTGAGGGACGAGGTGCTCCGGCGCATGGAGCACCTCGACCGCGCCGTCTACACGGGCTTCGTCATGCCCCGGCTCGTTCCAGTGACGGGCGCCGACGGCTCGATCGAGGACGTCACGGTCGCCTACCCCTGCGATCTCGCGGCGCAGATGCTCGAGTATTCGGCCTTTACAACACGGGGCAAGGAAGCGTTGCGCGGCATGTTCCCCCCCGTGTAAGTCGGCGCTGCCGCCGCGGGCGTTGCGCGGGGAAATCGTTTCTTGACATCCCCGCGAATTCTCACTATCTTTTTATCCGAGAAGTGCTCGCCAGACACGCCGAAATGGTGTGTCTGGTTTGTTTTTATGACTGCGGAACAACAAAGGTGTGCAGTGTCTGAAAAAAAGAAAAAAGAACAGGTCCCCGATGTCATTCCTTCATCCCTGCCGGTGCTGCCGCTGCGCGATGTCGTGATATTCCCCCATATGATCTTCCCCGTGCTCGTCGGACGCGACTCGTCGCTCCGGGCGGCCGCCTACGCGCTCGATCATAACAAGTATCTCTTTTTAACGGCGCAGAAGGATCCCCTCGTGGACGATCCGAAGCGCGAGGAGCTCTACGAGGAAGGCACCATCGCCCGCATCGTGCAGATCCTCCGCCTGCCGAACAATCTCATGAAGATCCTCGTCGACGGCGTCGTGCAGGGCCGGATCGTGAAGTATACGGACAACGACCAGTTCTTCATGGCGGACATCGAGCCGCTCTCCGACGTGCCCGATCTTTCGACGGAGATGGACGCGCACATCCGCCACGTCACCTCGCTCTTCGGCGAGTACGTGCGCGCGAACCGGAACATCCCCCCGGAAGTGCTCGCCTCGCTCGACAACATTAAGGACGTGCGGCGGCGTCTCTATTATATCGCCGCGAACATCCTCCAGACCGTGGAGGTGAAGCAGAAGATCCTCCGCCAGACCTCCGTGCGCGACCAGTACGTGGAGGTGATCCGCGTCCTGAACGGCGAGATCAATATCCTGAAGATCGAACGCGAGATCGACACGAAGGTGCACGACAACATCCAGAAGTCGCAGCGGAAATACTTCATCCAGGAACAGATCAAGATACTGCAGGACGAGCTCGGCGACGAGGAAACGTCCCCCGAACTCATGAAGCTGAAGGAGAGCGTCGAAAAGGCCAGGCTGCCGAAGGACGCTCTCGCCAAGGCGATGGAGGAGTTCACGAAGCTGCGAAAGACGCCGGCAATGTCGCCCGAGTTCACCGTGCTCAGGAACTACCTGGACTGGATGGTGAGCGTGCCGTGGAAGCAGCGCACGGCGGACAAGCTGGACATCGACCATGTGAAGACGATCCTCGACGAGGACCATTACGGACTGGAGAAGCCGAAGGAGCGCGTGCTCGAGCACATCGCCGTGCTGAACCTCGTGAAGGAAATGAAGGGGCAGATCCTCTGCCTCGTCGGACCTCCGGGCGTCGGCAAGACGAGCCTCGCGAAATCCATCGCACGCGCCCTTGGCCGCAAGTTCGTGCGCATCTCGCTCGGCGGCGTACGCGACGAGGCCGAGATTCGCGGCCACCGGCGCACATACATCGGCTCCATGCCGGGCAAGATCATCCAGTCCATGAAGAAGGCGGGCACCGTGAATCCCGTGCTGCTCATGGACGAGATCGACAAGATGAGCATGGACTTCCGGGGCGACCCGTCCTCCGCGCTCCTGGAAGTGCTGGACCCGGAGCAGAACAACACGTTCTCCGACCATTACCTCGAGGTGGAGTACGACCTGTCGAAGGTCATGTTCATCACCACAGCGAATGTGAAGTATCAGATCCCGCTGCCGCTCCTGGATCGCATGGAGGTGATCGAACTCTCGAGCTACCTCGATTTCGAGAAGCGCGAGATCGCCCGGCGCCACATCATCCCGAAGCAGGTGCTCGCGCACGGATTGAAGCCCGCGCAGATCGAGTTTACCGATGCGGGCGTGATGAAGATCATCCAGGAGTACACGCGCGAATCGGGCGTGAGGAATCTCGAGCGCGACATCGCCTCGGTGTGCCGGAAATCGGCGAAGGACATCGTCGCGGCACGGTCGGCAAAAAAGAAGAAGGCCCCGAAGATCGAGGTCACCGAAGCGGTCGTCGAACGGTATCTCGGCGTCCCGAAATTCCGCCAGCGCGACAACGAGATCAAGCCGCGCATCGGCTCGGTCACGGGACTGGCGTGGACGAGCGTCGGCGGCGACATCCTCCATGTGGATGTGACGGTGATGAAGGGGCACGAGAAGCTCGTGCTCACCGGCCAGCTCGGCGACGTCATGAAGGAATCGGCCCAGGCCGCGCTCAGCTATTTGCGCTCGAACGAGAAGAAGTTCAAGCTGCCGCCGAATTTCTTCACGAAGAAGGAGATCCACATCCATCTGCCGGAGGGGGCGATACCGAAGGACGGACCGTCCGCCGGCATCTCGCTCACCATGGCGCTCCTCTCGGCGGTGTCGAACCGTCCGGCGCGCGGCGACGTGGCGATGACGGGCGAGATCACGCTCCGGGGCGAGGTGCTCGCCATCGGCGGACTGAACGAGAAACTCCTGGCGGCGAAGCGGAACGGCATCACCACCGTGCTCATCCCGAAGGAGAACACGAAGGACCTCGCGGAGATCCCCGCGTCGGTGAAGGAGGGCCTGAAGATCGTGCCGATCGCGCTCGCCGAAGAGGCGCTGCCGTACGTCTTCGGCACGAACAAGAAAAAGACTCCGAAACGCTAACATTCATTCTGTAGGGCGAAACGGCGTTTCGCCCCGGTTCGCATACCGTACGATCATTCGGCAGGGCGAAATATCATTTCGCCCTACAGTACACATCGTGTGTCATAATCACGAAGAGAACCTACAAAGAAGGCACAATGTCGTATCAAGTCACAGCACGCAAATGGCGTCCGATGGTGTTCGACGACGTCATCGGACAAACACACGTTTCGACAACGCTCAGGAACGCGCTGACATCGGGCCGCCTGGCCCATGCCTTCATCTTCACCGGCACGCGCGGGTGCGGCAAGACCACCACGGCGAGGATCCTCGCGCGCGCGGTGAACTGCCTGGCCCCGAAGAATTTCGAGCCGTGCAACGAATGTGATGTCTGCCGCGAGATCATCGAAGGCAGGAGCATGGACGTGATCGAGATCGACGGCGCGTCGAACCGCGGCGTCGACGAGATCCGCAATCTTCGCGAATCGGTGCGCTACACTCCCACGCGCGGCGCGAAGAAGGTGTACATCATCGACGAGGTCCACATGCTCACGAAGGAGGCGTTCAATGCCCTCCTGAAGACGCTCGAGGAACCGCCGAGCCACGTGCTCTTCATCTTCGCCACCACCGAGATCCACAAGGTGCCCGCCACGATCCTCTCGCGCTGCCAGCGGTACGATTTCCGCCGCATCGCCGTGGACGAGATCATGGGACGGCTCCGCTTCATCGCGGGAGAGGAGGCGATCACGATCGACGAGGATTCGCTCCTCATGATCGCCAAGAAGGGCGACGGCTCGATGCGCGACGCGCAGAGCATCTTCGACCAGGTGGTCTCCTTCTGCGGCATGACGATCGAGGCGCGGCAGGTGATGGAAGCCCTGAGCATCGTGGATGCCGAGTTGTACTTCCGCGTCTCGGACGCCATTGCGGCGCGCGACACGAAAGGCGGCCTCGCCCTCGTGGACGACGTCGTGCGCACCGGGTATGACCTGAAGGAATTCCTCTCGGGACTCTCGGAACACCTCCGGAATCTGCTCATCGTCAAGACCACCGGCGACTCGCGCCTCATCGAGGAGACCGAACAGTCGCGCCGGCGGTACCGCGAGACCGCCGAAACATTCACGGTGCACGACCTGCTCCGCCTCATACACACGGTGACCGAACTCGAATCCGACATCCGCTACAGCGTGCAGCCGCGATTCAAGGTGGAGATCGCAATCGTGCAGATGACGAAGATGGAAGACTCCGTGAAGATCGACGAATTGCTTGCACAGCTCGACGCATTAAAAAAAAAACTCCTCTCCGATAGCCCGCTGAACGCCCAGGCGCCGCGGACCGCGGGCGCTCCGCAGCCGGCTCGTCCCCAGAGTGCGCCCGGCGAATCCGGTCCGCACGTGCGGCCATCCGCGCCGGTTGCAGAGCGGCGACCGGCGTTCACCGTCAGTGTCTCGACAGCCTCTGCGGCTCCGCCTCCGACAACGTCCGCACCGTCGGCCGCGGCCGAACCGCTCCCCGGACACATCGTCGCCGTCTCGATCGACGAGGTGAGGGACCGCTGGCAGGGATTCGTCGAGGGTATCATGCAGGAGCGCATCAACATCGGTTCGTTCGTCGCGAAGTGTTCGCCCCTGGAGATCGCCGGCGACTCGCTGCGCATCGGATGCCCCGACCAGTTCCACGCCTCGAGCCTCCTGCAGTTCAAGGAGTACCTCACACCGCGCCTGAACACATATTATTCCTCACGCCTGTCCTATGAGCCCGTCGTGCATATGACGTCAGGCTCGGGTGCCAACGGCGCAGGCGCACCCGCGACGCGGTCCGCGGCACGCACCGCCGCGGAACTGGACAATCCCATCATCAAGATCCTCTTCCGCGACTTCGAGGCAGACCCGCTCTGACACACGCATGCGTGCACCGCCCCGGCCCGCCGAGAACCGGTGGACCCGCCTTTCGCTTAAAACGGGCAAAACGTGCATCACGCTCAATCCTAAAATCGATGTGCCTTAAATGGCATATAAACAGCATAAATAAAAATAGTTGAAAATACGGGAACTTAAATTTGTTGATATATATAACAACGCTTCACGGTGTTATCGTCAACGAATCATCAAGGATTCCCATTATGACAACCTCCGAACGCACATCATTCGACCGCCTCTATGCAGAGGAAATGGTCCCCCACATGGACATGCTCTATCATTTCGCGCTCCGCACCACCGGCAACGCCGACGATGCGAAGGATCTTCTCCAGGACACGTTCCTGAAGGCCTACCGCTTCATCGACAAGTACGAACGCGGCACGAACGCGAAAGCCTGGCTCTTCCGCATCATGAAGAATTCGTTCATCAACACGTACAGGAAACATTCCCGCGAACCGGAACAGGTCGACTACGCCGCGATCGAGGAATACTACGAGCTTGTGCGCGACAAGTCGGGCGACGGCAACGATCTGCGGAAAAATTTCTACAACGACCTTCTCGAGGACGAGGTCGTGAAGGCGATGGAATCCATCACCGAGGAGTTCAGAACCATCATCATCCTCTCCGACCTCGAGGGCCTCACGTACGAGGAGATCGCCGAGATGCTGGACATCCCGCTGGGCACTGTCCGCTCGCGCCTCCATCGGGCGCGCAAGCATCTTCAGGGCAAGCTCCGCTCATTCGCCATCGCCAAGGGATATCTCTCGAAGGAACTGCGGGCAATGGTCTCAGAGCCGGCCGACGACACCGCGTCCTTCTCGTTCGCGTGATCCCGTGCCCGCACTGTGTGCTCGCCCGGCGCGCGCGCCGCTTCCGGATGCGGTATTGAGGAAGTCGCCTGAATGTCGTATGTTACATGGTATGAAAACTCTGTTTCTCTCCGCCTGCGTGTTCCTGGCATGCTCCATCTCGCCGGCCCAGCAAAAAATATTGGTCCCGATGGACCTCCGCCAGAGCGACCACCTCAAGAGTTACGGCATCGCCTTCTGGTGTCTCGAGCGCGGCCTCGACGTCGAGTGGCTCCTGAACTACCGCGGCGGATCGTTCCTCATGGATAACACCTCCGTGCTCGCCGGCGAATGCCGCCTGAGGGGCGTCTCGTTCGAATCCCTCTCCGGCGCCGACGCCTCGGCTGTCCTCACCGCCATCACGGATGAGAACAGCAACATGGACGTCGTGAAGCTCGAGAAGCCCCCGAAGATCGCCGTGTACGTGCCCCCGAATGTCAAGCCGTGGGACGACGCCGTCACACTCACGCTCGAGTACGCCGAGATACCGTACAAGAAGATCTGGGACGACGACGTGCTCGGCGGCAAGCTCTCGGAGTTCGACTGGATCCACCTGCACCACGAGGACTTCACGGGGCAATACGGAAAATTCTATGCCACGCACCGCTCCTCCCCCTGGTACATCGAGCAGCAGCTCCTCTACGAACGCAAGGCTAGGGATCTCGGCTATCGGAAGGTGTCGGACGAAAAGAAAGCCGTGGCGGCGGCACTGCGCGACTATGTGGCGCGCGGCGGATTCATGTTCGCCATGTGCTCCGCCACCGACAGCTACGACATCGCCCTTGCGGCCGAACAGACGGACATCTGCGACGGCGTGTTCGACGGCGATCCGCCGGATCCCGACGCCCAGCAGCGGCTCGACTTCACGAAGACGTTTGCCTTCCGGAATTTCACGCTGGACATGAATCCGATGCGGTATGAATATTCGGACATCGACATCCCCCAGAGCGATCCCGTGCCGCTCCGCGATCCGAACACCGACTATTTCACGCTTTTCGAGTTTTCCGCAAAATACGATCCGGTGCCGACGATGCTCACGCAGAACCACGTGAACGTGCTCAAGGGATTCATGGGGCAGACCACCGCGTTTCGCAAGACGCTCATCAAACCGAGCGTCGTCACGCTGGCCCAGCGGGAG
>JAVBYH010000378.1 GCA_030824175.1 Bacteroidota bacterium
CGTGCTTGGAAAAGCCGGCCGTGCCGAAACGGCCACAGACAACGCCCCGACGAGCATGATCGAAACGATCATTCTCCTGAAACCGAAGGATCAATGGCGGCCCGGTCTCACGAAGAACGACATCATTCAGGAGCTCGACGCGAAGTTGCAGATCCCCGGCACGCGTAACGGATGGACGCAACCGATCATCAACCGGATCAACATGCTCTCCACTGGCGTCAGGACGGACATCGGTTTCAAGCTTTTCGGGAACGATCTCGATTCGCTCGAACGATTCTCCATCGAAGCGGAAAAGATCCTGCGAGACGTCCCGGGGGCCGCGGATGTCGTAGCCGAACGCATCGGGATCGGGTATTATGCAGACATCATCCCGAACCGTAACGCCATGGCGCGGTACGGCATGAGTGTCGGCGACTTGCAGGAGTATATCGAGACGGCAATCGGCGGACAGAATCTCGGCGTCGTAATCGAAGGCCGTATGCGGTTCCCGATCCGCCTCCGGTTCCAACGGGAGTATCGCGACAACCGCGAGGCGCTCGAACGTCTGCCGATCCCCGTCCGTGTCGCAGGTGCATCCGCGCCGGCAATGGCCGCGTCGCCGGCCCCGGCGGGAGCATCCGGTTCGTCCGGCATGGGAGGCATGGGCGGTGCGGGCGCGTCATCGCAGGGAACACTCATGAGCGCCGGCATTCCAGCACAAACGCCGTTCACTTCGACGTCGCTCATGAGTGCACCCGGCGCGGGTGCCGATCAGGCATACATCCCGCTATCGGAAGTCGCAATTGTAAAGATCACTCCCGGCCCGCCGATGATCAGCAGCGAGAACGGCCAGCTCCGCGCCATCGTTTATATGAATGTGCGCGGCCGCGATATGGGCGGCACGATGGATGATGCGAAGACGGCCATCGCCTCGAAACTGAAGCTGCCGCCGGGATATTCTTACACATGGAGCGGACAATACGAGCACAAGGTGCGCGCGCAGAACACGCTCGCATACATCATGCCGATCGTGTTCATCATCATCTTCCTCCTGCTGTATTTCACGTTCAGGGATTATGTTGAAGCGTTCGTCGTCATGCTCTCCGTCCCCTTCGCGCTCATCGGCGGCGTGTATATGATCTATTTCCTCGGATACAATTTTTCGGTGGCCGTGTGGGTCGGATTCATCGCCTTGTACGGCATCGCTGTGGAAACCGGCGTGGTCATGGTCGTCTATCTCCACGAAGCGCTGGACAAGCGTCTCTCGGCGCACCAGCGCGGCGAGCGGGGGCCCATCACTTCGACCGATATCTACGAGGCCGCCGTCGAAGGCTCCGTGCTGCGTCTGCGGCCGAAGATCATGACCGTGGCGACATCGATGCTCGGCCTCATACCCGTGATGTGGGCCACGGGCGCCGGCGCGGACATGATGAAGCCGCTGACCGCGCCGATGATCGGCGGACTGCTCACCTCTGCAGTGCACGTGCTCGTTGTGACGCCGGTGCTGTTCGCGATCATGAAGGAACGCGCGCTGAGAAAAGGGACGCTTGAACTGTCGAAGATGGCGGAATTTATGAAGGAGGCGGAATAATGCAGACATTTAAAATTGCATCGCTCATTATCCTCGTGCATGCCGGAGTCCTGGCGCAATCAGCCGACTCGCTCATACGGATGGCGTTCAAAAACAATCCACAGCTGACGGCGATCTCCCATCAGGCCGATGCGGCGGAGCACCGTGCCGCTTCCGTGGGCGCCATGCCCGCGCCGACGTTCGGCATCGAGTTCAGCCAGGTGCCGACAAGCAGCGCGAACATCCTCAACGACGCCATCTCGAACAATATTTCCCTGTCGCAAATGTTCATGCTCGGCGGCAAACTCTCTCTCATGTCCGAGATGGAAAGGAAAAAAGGCGCACTCCTGCAGCACGCGAAGGCGTCACTGCTTGTGAAATTGCGCGCTTCAGTCCGTATGAATTACATCCAGCTCTGGCTGCTCGACCGGCAGATCGAGATCCGGCACCGCACAATTCACGTGCTCGATGAATTGGCCGGCTCGCTGGCGTCGGGCGTGCAGACGAACCGCACGCAGAGCGCCGACCTCCTCACGGTGCGGGCCGAAGCGGCATCTGAACGCGCACGCATTGCGGAACTCGGAGCTAAACGCAGGGCGATCAACAACGTGCTCGTGTCTCTCACCGCGCCGCAACCAGCTTTTACGACCACTACCGATTCACGGTCGGAGCGCGTCTCCGCGTATACGCGCGAGGGCGCGGCGGGTACGATCACTCCCGACAGTGTGCTGCCTGCATTGCCGCCGTTCTCTTCGGAAGCGGACCTGGCCGCTGCGCTCCTCGACGACAATCCGACGCTCGCCACGATGGACGGAATGAAACAGATGAACGACCTCGAGATCGCGGCTGCGAAGAAGGAGTTGATTCCCGATCTCATGCTTCAGGCCATGGTCATGCGCATGCCGAACGGCATGATCCTCACCGGCGGCCAGAGGTCCGTTGATATGATTCAAATGTCCGCCGATGGTATGCCGACGAAGAACACCGAATGGATGTACAGCGTCATGGCGTCCGTTACCCTGCCGTTCATGCCATGGTCGTCACAGCGCTCGACCGCGAAAACGGACGAACTCCGGTCAATGAACCTGAATGTTGATTCGCAGAAACTCGCCATGGAGCGGGAGATGGTGGCTTCCCTGCGGTCCGCCGTCAACACGTTCGAAACGCAGGATTCGCTTTCACGGCTGTACCGGGAAACGATACTGCCATTGATGCGCGACGCCGCCCAAGCTCGAACCGTTTCCTATCAAACCGGGCGGGCTCCCCTCTCAGCATTGCTTGAAACGTACCGGATGGAATTGATGAAGACGGACGATTACCTGATGACGATAATGAACGCACAGATGGCCTTCATCGATATTGAAATGATGGTCGGTGTTCCATTACACTGACAACGACTTCTCTCATACACGAAACTTACAGGAGCAGCACATGAAAACGATCACAATGATATTGACACTCATCGCCGCCGTCATCCTCTCCTCCTGCGGCCGATCGGCACCGGAACATCCTGCGCATGGCGATTCCACTGCTGTGCATCGGGATGCGGATTATTATACATGCCCGATGCATCCGCAGGTCCGTTCCGACAAACCGGGCTCCTGCCCGATCTGCCATATGGATCTTGTGAAAGCGTCTGCCGAGGCCGATACTGCGCATGACGAGGTCGACGCTCTCACGGTGAACAAACGCGGCCAGCAGCTTGCGAATGTTGCGACAGTCACAGTCGGCGAGGAATCGATTGCCTATTCAGTGCGAGCGGCAGGCATGCTCGAGATCCCGGAGACGAACCGTGCAATTGTAAGCGCCCGGTTCGGCGGGAGAATCGAGAAGCTCTTCGTATCGGCGGTCGGCGCTGCTGTGAGGAAGGGGCAACCATTGTTCGACATCTACAGCCCGGACATCGTCCAGGCGGAGAATGAGTACATGCAGGCAATCAATCGTTCCGGCGCCGATCCAATCGCACACACCGCTGCCGGCGGCGGGAAATCAGAAAACGGGACTGGAATGACGATGCGCTCCGCCGCCCGGTCGAAGCTCGAACTGTTCGGATTCACGGCAGAGCAGATACGCTCGCTCGATGCGGAGAATCACGGTAACCTCGTGTTCCGTTATCATTCCCCCGTTTCCGGAACCGTCGTGGAAAAAAAGATCGTTGAAGGCATGTACGTCTCGGAAGGCATGGCCCTCTTTGAACTCTCGGATCTGTCCACTCTCTGGAATATTGCCGATGTCTTTGAAGCGGACGCGGGTCATCTGCGCGTCGGCGACAAGGCATCGATACGCATGCAAAACGATCCCAACCGGACGTACCCGGCGACGATCGCGTTCATATACCCAGTCGTGAACCCGCAGTCGCGCACGATCCGCGTGCGCCTGGCGGTCAATAATTCGACGGGGTCGCTGCGGCCGAACTCATACACGGAAACGGAGGTTACGCAGTCGCGCGTTCGGGCCGTCACCGTACCGGTCTCGGCCGTGATCGTCACCGGCAAGCGGAATATCGTGTACGTCAGGTCGAACGATACGACATTCGAACCGAGAGAGGTCGGCCTGGGCGTGCGCTTCGACGGAAAATACGAGGTCACGCACGGCCTCCGTGCAGGCGAGATCGTCGTTAGAGAAGGCGGGTACCTTCTCGATTCCGAGCGGCAGCTCTCAACCGGCGGCGGAATTTAATGAAAATTTTCCCTATACTGTCCACTGATAGACTGTAGTGTATCCACACACAAGGAAGATGCGGCATGCAGACAATCCTCGGCTCAGGCGGCGCGATCGGCACAGAACTCGCGAAAGCGCTCACGCAGTACACAACTTCGATCCGTTTGGTATCACGCCATCCGAAGAAGGTGAACGACACGGACGAACTCTTCACCGCCGACCTCACGGATCCCGCGCTTGTCGACCGGGCGGTGAGCGGCTCGGAGATCGTCTATGTGACCGTGGGATTCGAGTACAAGCTCGACGTCTGGCAGCGCACGTGGCCTGCATTCATGCGCAGCGTCCTCGATGCATGCGCGAAGCACAAGGCAAAACTCGTCTTCTTCGACAACGTGTACATGTACGACATCGACGCCATACCGCACATGACCGAATCCTCGCCCGTGCGCCCCCCGAGCAGGAAAGGTGCGGTGCGTGCCGAGATCGCACAGATGCTGCTGGACGACGTACAGAGAGGGAAAGTGACGGCACTGATCGCGCGCGCGGCGGACCTTATCGCGCCGACGAACAGCGTCTGCATCGAAATGGTCTACAAAAATTTTTTACAGGGGAAGAAGGCGAATTGGTTCAACGATGCGGCGAAGGTACATACGTTCACGTACGCGCCGGATGCGGGACGGGCGACGGCCATCCTGGGAAATACGCCCGATGCGTACAACCAGGTCTGGCACATGCCGTCGGACCGGACACCGCACACCGGTAAAGACTGGATCGGACTCTTCGCGAGGGAGATGAATGTGGCACCGAGGGTCCAGGTGATGCCCCAGTGGCTGCTGTACGCTGCAGGCATCTTCGTTCCCGTCCTGCGCGAGTTCAGGGAGATGACGTATCAGTACGACCGCGACTACGTCTTCGACGGTTCGAAGTTCGAACAGCGCTTCGGTTTCGTGCCGACGAAACCCGCGGACGCCGTGCGCGGCGTTGTGCAGGCGTTACGTTCCTGAACGGTCGACAGTTATAAACGCACATCGATGCCCGCGAAAAAGATATTCATCGACATTCCCATCGGCAGCGGCGTGACGGACGAGCCGTACAGGAACGCGTATGAGCACGTCACATCCGCTCGTTCTGTTACTCTGCCCCGGTATTCAACTTCGAACGACGCGGAAAACTCATCCCAGATGAATTCATTGCTTCCTCGTGCCGCGGCATTCCAAAAATTGTCCGAGACCTCCCGATTCCGCGGCGAATACCAATGCCCCGGGGACGGCCGTGATTCGTTTCGGTACATTGGAGCGCATGCCGCTACCGACACGGTCTGCCTCTCTCCGAACACGTACTCGCCCGCGAGATGCATTTCGAGCGCATGCGACCATTGCCACGACTCGTCGATCGCTCCGGCCCAGGTAACATCCTTCGGAGTCGACACGTCGGTATCGACGACCGTCGACGACACACCGACGCCGATGAAGGCTTCGAATCCTTTCTGCCCGGTCTTCCGGCAGTGAAGCGGTCGCCGGAATACATACGAGAGCGATCCCCCCTTCTCCCTCACGTCACGCCGCTGCACATCAGATGCGATCGTTCCGGTAAAAAATTTCAGCACAATTTCATGCCGGGTTTCCTGTGCCAGCCGGCGATACGCGAGACGGGTCGCGAACAACGCTCCGCCGTACGTGTATGGGCTGACGTACTCATCCCGAAGATCCATCCGGGCGACACCGAGGCTCGCTCCGATCGTGTGCACGGGGACTGCGGGGTCCGGCCCCTCTTCGCCGGTGACGCCGCAAAGCAGGATGTCTGCTGCCGCAATATACGAGCAGAGCATCATGAGAATATATTTCGGTGTGCTCATCGCTTAACGCCCTCGTGTGTGGAAATCTATCAACCTGCCGGCGATCGCCTCCATCGCGTACGGCGTCCTGTCGGCAGCGATATTCGTGGCGGCGAGGACACCGAAATGTTTGTTCGGTGCAAGCCACGCAATGGAGTAGTTGAATCCGTTGCAGCCTCCGTGATTGATCGCCCTGCCCCCCGCCCATTGACGATTGAAAATGTCCCATCCAAGGGCATACGTGCTTGCATGATCGGTCGCCGCAGCTCCGGTGGTCAGCATGCGAGCGGTTTCGAGCCGAAGGATCGACGCATGCCCCGATTCTACGGCGAGGATCCATCGTATATACGCCGCCCAGTCGCCGATCGACAGGTGAAGCCTGCCGGCGGGACTGTAGATGGGATGTAGATCTGATTCGGCGCCGGGTATGACCGGTGCATGGTTGATCGTATGCTGAAGCGGCTGGTCGTCGAGGCCGGGGGTGCCCATCGGTCCGAATCCGCCGGTGGTGATGCCGAGCGGACGCAAGACCCGCTCCGTCAGCAGATCTTCATACTGGCGCCCGGTGAGCCGCTCTGCGATGGCACCCGCGATAATATATCCAAGATTGCTATATGCGAACCTGCCGCCCGTCGTCGCCGCGGGCTGCATGAATGCCCAGGCGGCCGCCTCGCCCCGCTGTTCGCGCGGAGTCGCGGTATGGAGCACGAGAGACGGATCGCGCACGAAGCCGGCGCTGTGCGAAAGCACACGGCGTATTGTCACGGTGCGATACTCCTGACGCATCGTCTCCCCGAGTTCGGGGAAGAGCTCCTCCATCGTCGTCTCCCACGTGAGAAGTCCCTCGTCCACAAGCGTCCCGATAAGCACAGCGGTGAACGCTTTCGTGTTCGATCCGAGATGGAAACGGTCGCCGACCGTCGCATTGGCGGGTCCGCCGTAGCGACGGCTGCCGTGTACCTGCGCCTCGACTACCCCGGTATCGGTCACGATGGCGCAGGCAAGTGCGGGAAGATCATACACGTACCGCAGCGAATCGACAACCGATGCGAACATGGAAGCGTGCACAGACGGAGCAGACCGGACGACGTCCGGACCGAGGAGCATTTTTTTGCATGAGCCGGTGAGCAATGCGGCGAACATCACTCCGGCAACGGCACATCGTTTCACGGGACACGCTTTCATATGGTGGAATGAAGACGGATGAAAACCATTCGATGCCACACCGGTGTGTAAACACGGTTCGGCACGTTCTTTACGTGCACGGGACCGAATTGTTGCAGTATAAAAGGCGTGCAGTAAAAAATACAGCCGCGCGCATTGCTTTTCGGCGTGACGGATTTTATATTGCTGAGAGCGCCAGAGAGAATTTTTTCACATCTGCGGGAGGCATGATGGGAAGCAAGCGGAAGAAGATATTCGTCCTCGACACCAATGTTATCCTTCACGACAGTTCCTGCATCTATCAGTTCGAAGAAAACGACATCGTCATCCCCGTCACCGTGCTCGAAGAGCTCGATCAATTCAAAAAGGGAAAAGAAGTACTCAACTACCATGCACGCGAATTCACGCGCGCGCTCGACCTGCTCAGCGGCGATTCGCTCTTCACCGCCGGCGTGCAGATCGGCGCCGGGCTCGGGCGCATCAGCGTGAAGCTCGAACGCGAGTTCCATGCGGACCTTAAACTCAATTTCTCGCGCGACAAACCCGACCACCACATTCTGAACATCGCATACCAGGTCTTCAAGGAACAGAAGACGAACCAGGTCATCCTCGTCTCGAAGGATGTCAACCTGCGCATGAAGGCCAAGTCCGTCGGACTGCTTGCGCAGGACTATCTGAGCGACCAGGTGAAAGACATTACGTCCCTCTATTCCGGCCGCGAGGTGCTCGAGAACATCTCCACGGATCTCCTGGACCGCTTCCATCATCCCCCGTTCGAGATCGATGCATATGCGCTCGAGGACGACACGCTGCTCACGCCGAATGCGTATTTCATCCTCCGCAACCGGCAGCAGTCCGTGCTCGCCGTGTATAATGCCGCAAGGAAAAAGCTGCAGCGCGTCGACAAGACCACGGCGTACGGCATCACACCCAGGAATGCAGAACAGATCTTTGCGCTCCACGCCCTTTTGAACAACGACGTGCAGCTCGTGAGCATTTCCGGAAAGGCCGGTACCGGAAAAACGCTGCTCGCGCTCGCCGCGGCGCTCGAACGCCGAAAAGCGTTCCGCCAGATCTTCGTCGCACGGCCCGTGGTGCCTCTAAGCAACAAGGACATCGGCTTCCTCCCCGGCGACATCCAGTCGAAGCTCAACCCCTACATGCAGCCGCTCTTCGACAACCTCGGGGTGATTCAGCACCAGTACGCGGAGATCGACGCGAAGGCCGCGACGGTAAGCAGGTTCATCGAGGAAGAGAAGCTCGTTGTCGAGCCCCTCACATACATCCGCGGCCGCAGCCTCGTAAAGGTCTTCTTCATCGTGGATGAGGCGCAGAACCTCACCCCGCACGAGGTGAAGACGATCATCACGCGCGCGGGCGAAGGCACGAAGGTCGTGTTCACCGGCGACATTTTTCAGATCGACCATCCGTACCTCGACAGTTCGTCGAACGGCATGAGCTATCTCATCGAAAAGATGAAGGGCCAGCCCCTCTACGCCCACATCACGCTGGAAAAGGGAGAACGCTCGAAGCTCGCCGAGCTGGCGAGCAACCTGTTGTGACCGTTTTACCCCCGGAAACCATGAACATGGAGACAACGAATCTGTATATCAAGAATATGGTCTGCCCGCGCTGCATCAAAGTGGTGCGGGAAGATCTCACGAAGCTCGGATTGGACGTGCGCAGCGTCGTGCTCGGCGAAGTCGTCGTGTCGGGCCCGGTGAGCGATGCGGCCCTCGCGAAGGTGAAGCATGTGCTCACCGCGGACGGGTTCGAGCTGCTCGAGGACCGGAAAGCAAAGACTGTCGAAAAAATAAAACACGCCGTGATAAAACTGGCCCAGGCCGACCGCTCGTACCACTCCGTCCATTTGAAGGATTCCGAGTCTATCGCAAAAGAGGTCGGCACCGATTACCACTCCCTCTCCGCGCTCTTCTCCTCCATCGAAAACGTCACCATCGAGCAATTCCTGATTCTCCAGAAGATCGAACACGCTAAGGAGCTGTTGAAGTACGGCGAACTCACGCTCAGTGAGATCGCCTACCGCATGGGATACAGCAGTGTGGCGCACATCTCCGCTCAATTCAAAAAAATCACGGGCATGACGCCGACGGCGTTCAAGCGACTCGGCAATACCCATCGTCATCCCATCGACAATCCGGGCAAGCCGCTCTGATTCCTCCCCACAGGATCATGTAAATCTATTTCCGTAAAGTATAACGCAATCGGTCGTCCCTTCACCTATCTTTGTACTGTATCAGAGATGAATGACAACTTTGTGAAGGAGTGCACCGATGAACACTAACATCAACATACAAACGCTCACGCTGCCCGTCGAGGGCATGACGTGCGCGAGCTGCGTTGCCCGCGTCGAAAAGACATTGAAGAAGATCGACGGCGTCGAGGTCGCAAACGTGAACTTTGCCACCGAAAATGTGTCGCTGACGTTCGATGCGTCGAAGACGAACCTCGCCGCGCTCGCGGCAGCCGTCGACGAGGCGGGATATGCGATGAAACTTCCGCAGCCGGCTGCGTTGCCGGCCCCCTCTTCCCAGGAACTCGCCTACCGACGTTTGAAGAAGGAATTCCTGTTTGCGCTCGGGTTCTCGGTGCCCGTGATGGCGGTGAGCATGGCGGGCATGACAGACTGGTTTACGGCGAACTCCCCGCTGCCAATGGACACGGTAAACACACTTCTCTTCCTCGCCTCCACGCTCGTGTTGGCGGTGTCCGGCCGGCGTTTCTTTACCTCCGCCTGGAAAACCGCTCAACACGGAACGGCGGACATGAACACACTCGTGGCTGTCGGCACCGGCACTGCCTACGTGTTCAGCGCGCTCGTCGTCCTGTTCCCGCACCTCCTCCATACCCACGATGCGTCGTCGCACCTGTATTTTGATACGGCGGTCACAATCATCACGCTTATCCTCCTCGGACGCGTGCTCGAGTCGAGGGCCAAGATGCGCACGAGCGACGCGATCAAAAAACTCATGGGCCTCCAGCCAAAGACGGCTCAGGTGCTGCGTGCCGGCAGGGAGATCGCGCTGCCGATCGAAGAGGTGGTGCACGGGGACGTTCTCGTCGTCAGACCCGGCGAGAAGATCGCAGTGGACGGCGTCGTCACTCGCGGACACACGACGATCGACGAATCGATGATCACCGGC
>JAVBYH010000284.1 GCA_030824175.1 Bacteroidota bacterium
AATCCATCGGCGTCGAACGCGGACCGCTTGTCTACGCATTGAAGATGCATGAGGAGTGGCGAAAGATCAAGGGTACAGAACCGTATGCCACGTACGGCATCTATTCCGCCGATCCGTGGAATTTCGGATTGATCATCGATAATCAGGAATATCCGGACTCGAGTTTCACCGTTCAAAAAAACGGTCGCCCGTTGCAGCCGTTCGTTGCCACCGCGGCGCCGATCGCGTTGAAAGCGAAGGCAAAGCGCATCCCCGTCTGGCAGTCGTATGGCAGTGTCGCCGGCCCGCTGCCGTGGAGTCCTATCCGTTCCAGGCAACCGGTCGAGGATGTGCTGCTGATCCCCTATGGGTGCACGAAGCTCCGTATCTCCGAATTTCCCGTGATAGAAAAATAATCCTTCCAAAAGGTGTTATATGAAAAAAAAATACTCCATATTATTAATTGTCCTTTTTGTGGCGTGTGCCGCATCGGCGCAATTGATCCAGCTGCGGCCCGTGAATATCGGCGATCAGTGGAAGGCGGGGACCGCGCATCCGAGCTTCATACCGGCGTTCGTGGGAGACACGCTCAAGCCGTTCGACGGCAACCAGTTCAATGCGCTCGAACTGTTGAAGTCCGACACGCTCTCGCTGACGGTGCGGTTCGACTCATCGGTGAACGTTGAAAAATCGAAGGTGTTCTTCTGGCACGGGGCGGCGTGGAGCCTGGAGGCCGCATCCTCGCTCGCAGACCTGGATGCGAAGACCGGTTCGTACGTCCTCCTTGTGGGGCCGCGGTCGGCGAGCGCGTTCCAATGGGATTCGTCGTCATTTCCCGTGATGAAGGCGGGATACATCCGCCTTGCGGTCAGGAATCCTTCCGATTCGACGATCCGCCTCGGCGAGCTCGTGTTGGAAGGCAGCGTGACGTTCACGCGGTTTGTCCTGCTTCCCCAGCCGGTTAAGATGCTGCCGGCGACGTCCCTTCAGCTTCAGTTGAAGGTCCAGGACGCCGACGGCGCGTATTACCCGAACTTTGTCACCTCGCCGATACGATGGACGTCGTCGGACCTGAAGATCGCCTCTGTCGACGAGTTCGGAAAAGTGACGGCTGTCGCAATCGGGACGTGCACGATCGGCGCGCAGACGCTTGACGGAAAACTGAAGGGTTCGGCGACACTGGATGTGGTCCAGGATTTCCGGTCCGTTAAAGTGAAGCCCATGACCCAGAAGGTTGTGCTCGTGATTCAGGATCCGACGATGCCCACGGGGAGCAAGATCCATCAGATGTTCGGATGGAGGGATCCCGTCCTGGAGGCAAACGCGATCGTGAAACATATGCGTGAGGCGACGGACAGCGTCGTGAATTTCCAGATCGTCGAGACGATCTACGCACCCGTGTTCTTCACTCGCCTGAACGGGAAGTATATCACCCCCGCGCAGTATGTCGCGTACATGCAGGAGCCGGGATGGAAGACGATCAGGGCCGAAAGCGATTCGGGGAAGATCGCGTTCGACTATCGGGAGTTCGTAAAGAATTATAAGTTCGACGAGCGGCGCAACAGCGGCGAGATCGACGAAGTGTGGGTGTATACCGGCCCGTTCCTCGGAATGTATGAATCGCAGATGCTGGGACCCAAGGCGTTTTGGTGGAACTCTCCTCCCATCAAGGACGGCACGGCACTGATAAAGAATTTGTCGGTCATGGGATTGAACTATGAGCGGGGCGTCGATCAGGGCATTCACAGCTTCGGTCACAGGTCGGAAAGCGCGATGATCCAGGCGTATTATGAGGTGACAGGCTTGAACTGGAATCCGAAACGCGCGAATCCGACTCCGTGGGACGTCTTCACGCGCCTTGAGAAGGATGTGCCGGGCGGCGCGCATGTCGGGAATATACATTTTCCGCCCAATGGGACATCGGATTATAATTACGGCAACACGACGCTCGTGACGTCGTACGCGGAGAACTGGTATCGGTATCCGACGCTGCTCAATCAGAATACGAAAGTAAACGTTCAAACATGGGTCTATCAGCAGAGCGAGCCGCTGACGGAGGGCAACGACCATCTGGGGTATCTGCGCTGGTGGTACGGCCATCTGCCCCGCTATACGGGCGTGACGGACGGCGTGTTGAACAACTGGTGGCACTACGTGCTCGATTATGAGAAGGCCGTCGCGCTCGCGAAGGCGACGCTGCCGCTCGGCGTGCTCGACCGCGCCAGATCGCTGCCGGACGGGTTCGACCTCGGGCAGAATTTTCCCAATCCGTTCAATCCCTCGACGACGATCAGGTTCTCGCTGTCCGATCCCGGTCCCGTGGTGCTGAAGGTGTATGACGCACTCGGCCGTGAAGTGTCGACGCTTATCAGCGAGGAGTTGGGCAGGGGGCCTCACGCGGCGCTCTGGGACGCGTCGGACCGCGCAAGCGGCGTGTACTATTATCAGCTGTCGACGTCAGACAGGACCATCACCAAGAAAATGGCGCTCATCAAATGAGATACATCATCGTGTTCGCAGCGCTTCTTCTTGTGTGTTCGGCCCGGGGAGCGGCGCAGCAGAAGCATTCGGTCGTACTGGTAACAGCGTCCGATACACCGTCCGCCGAAGAGCGGGCGGCATTCCAGTTCCTTCAGGCGCGTTCGGGTGCCTCCGCACAGTCGGTGCCGCTCTCGAACATCCGCTCGGTGAAACCGCGGCCCGACGTGATCTGGCTTCACCTCGCCGATTCGCTGCAGCTGCGATCGGTGGTGAAAAGGAAGGGCGGACTGGCGGTCCTGCGTGATCTCTTCGAAAAGGGCACGAACATCCTCTGCACCGAGTACGCCGCGATGCTGCCGTACGAGATGGGGATCGAGAAAAACAAACCGGCAGTCCGCATCGATTCGATCCGGAACGACTGGCTGTGGGACAAGCGAGGGTTCCAGGGGTTCCGCGGTCATCCGTTGTTCGAGGGGATGTTCGGCGGCGAATATTTTTGGGACCCGAACGAGGACCAGGTGCTGCCGTTCATCGGTTATTTCGGCGACCGCTTCCCCGCTTCGGGCAGGGTCGTCGCTGTCGACAAGGCGTACGTGTTCGTCTATTCACAGACAAAAATGGTCATCGAACATGCCTCTTCCGCGGCGAAAATGATCTCGATCGGTTCGTGCGTCCACCTTTCCCGCGGCAACAACATGCGGGGCACTCTCGAACGGTTCATCGGCAACACGCTCGACTATCTTGCCGGAAAAAAGTTTGCGATCCCCGCAACGTACTGGGAACGGCATGAAAACAGGCCGAAGGAGTTTGCGATAGCAACATCGCCGCTCGCGACGAGGGAGGGGCGATCGATGGCCGCGCTGCCGGACTGCGGAATGATGCTCGAAAACGATGCTCCGACGAATCAGCCGTACGATGTCGCGGGACGCCGCGCGGTGTTCATGGGAAAAGAAAACGGCGGCATCGACGAACTCTGGGTCCATCCGTACAAGGTCCTGTATCAGTACAAGGCGGGCATCGTTACCGGCGATACCGTTGCGTGGCTGGACAGGTTTCCGGTGAAGATCAAGGTGACGCCGGAGTCGTTCACACGCACGTACACGACACCCCAGGGGCTGGTGAAGGAGATTGTCTTTGCCTCGCTGACGAAGGCGGGCGGCGTCATCCACTATGAAAGCTCGGGACCGCTGGAGATCGTCGTGCAGTGCAAGAGCGATCTCCGGTGGATGTGGCCGTACGACATGAACACGCTCGGCGACGTCTGGTACGGCTACGACAAGACGCTGCACGCACTCCATGTGAAGGACGCGAGCGGCGATTTTTATACGGTGATCGGCGGAGACGTCGCGCCGCACACAACGCTGTCGGGCCCGTTTGAAACGATCCGCTGGGAGCGCGGCGCGTTTACCGGAACACCGGGCACGGCGAACGTCGTTGCACATGCTGCCTCGTACAGGCTCGCGTCAGAGAACGGTTTCACCGTAAACATGGCTGTGATCGGGACGAACGAGGGAAAAATACCGGCGCTTGACGAATACAGGACGATGCTTCAACATCCTTCGCGGGAGTACGAGGAGGTCGTGAATCACTACCGGCGCCTGACCGCATCGACGCTGACGATAGACAGTCCGGACAAGCAGTTCAATTCGCTGTTCAAGTGGGCGATCGTCGGCACCGATAAGTTCGTCGCGTACACGCCCGGCGTCGGCACGGGTTTGCTGGCGGGATATTCAAGCACGGCCCGGGGGTGGAACGGAGCGCATACGGTAAGCGGCCGGCCGGGATATGCCTGGTACTTCGGCCGCGACGCCGTATGGTCGTCGTTTGCCATCGATGATTACGGCGATTTCGAGACCGTGCGTAAGCAGCTCGCGTTCTTCGAACAGTATCAGGACCATTCGGGGAAAATTTTTCACGAAATTTCGACGAGCGGCGTGGTGCACTACGACGCATCCGATGCGACGCCGCTCTATGTCATCCTCGCCGGGCATTATGTCCGCGCGTCGGGGGATGTCGGCTATGTGAAACAGAGCTGGAAGAAACTCACGAAGGCGATGGACTTCCTCTACTCGACGGATACCGACGGTGATGGGCTGATCGAAAACACAAATGTCGGGCACGGGTGGGTAGAAGGCGGCGCCTTGTTCGGCGCCCACACCGAATTCTATCTCGCCTCGCTCTGGGCTCAGGCGCTGAAGGAGATGTCGATGGGCGCGTCGCTGATGGAGGAGTATGCGCTCAGCGCCAGATACGCCGCGGATGCGCGGCGGGTGCAGAAGATCATCAACACTGCGTATTGGAATGATTCAACGAAGTTCTTCAACCTCGGGAAGATGAAAAACGGGTCCTATCAAGTGGAAAAGACGGTACTACCTGCGGTGGGCGCCTACTTTAATCTCCTTGAGGACGCGAAGGTCCGCCCCATGCTCGACGAGTTCGCGACGAACGGATTCTCGGCCGACTGGGGCATCCGCATCGTGAATTCCTCGTCGTCGCTCTACAAGCCGACGGGGTATCACTACGGGTCGATATGGCCCCTGTTCACGGGATGGGCGGCGCTCGCGGAATATGAATACGGCAATTCGGCCCAGGGGTTCATGCACATCTGGAACAATCTGTACATCAAGAACAACTGGGCGTTGGGATATGTCGAGGAGGTCATGCACGGCGCGGTCTACACGCCGACGGGCATCTGTCCTCACCAGTGCTGGTCTGAAACGAATATCCTTCATCCGGCGATCACGGGGATGATCGGATGGAAGCCGAACGCCGTCGAAAGCGTCGCCGATTTCAAACCGCGGTTCCCGATGCAATGGGACACGGTGGGAGTGAGCAATTTGAAGATCGGCGGCACCGTCGTCCGCTTCTCGATGAAACGGGGCGTCGATCGGACGGAATATTCGTTCGTACTCGAGCGCGGAACGCCCATTGACATCAATTTTGCCCCCGAACTGCCGGCGGGGATGATCGTCACGGGTGCGGTTGTCGACGGAAAGGAAATCACCGTCGAGGGGACGACTGTCCGTGGCGTTCTGGCGCGGCCGATCATGATCGGTTTGAATAAGAACATCTTCCTTGTGCTCCGGCATACGAAAGGCGTCGGACTGCACGCCGTCACACCGGAGCCGCAGGTGGGCGACAGCTCATCCGGATACAGGATCATTAAGGCGGAACTTGTGGGAAAAGAATATCGGATCGAAGTCGAGGGAAAGACCGGAGGAGAACATGTGTTCGGCATTACGTACTTCGATAATGTCATTTCCGGTGTCACCGGCGGAGAACTACTTCCCGCCACTACACAAAGACGTGCCGGATTGCGTGTGCGATTCGACGGGCCGTCGAAGGATCGCTATTCCAGGCATAGCGTAACGGTAACCATGAAATAACGTATGACACAAAAAACTCACATCCAACAGCACCGGCCCGTGAAACGGATCACAGCCCGGGACATTGCCCTCAAGCTGGGCATTTCTGAGATGACGGTGTCCCGGGCGCTGAACAATCGCGGGTACGTCGACAAAAAGACGCGTCAGCGGGTCCTTGCAACATCGAAGGAGCTGGGATACAGTCCGAACCAGATCGCCAAGAGCCTCGTGTCGCAGAAGACACACACGATCGGCGTCGTCGTTCCGAAGATGACCCATTCATTCTTTCCGGAAATTATCCGCGGTATCGAGGAGATCGCCTTTCTGTCGAAGTATCAATTGATCCTCACTCACTCGGCCGAAAAAGCGGCCCGTGAGGCGGATGCGATCCGAATGCTGGAATCGAAACGGGTGGATGGGATACTGATATCGATGGCGCAGACTGTCGAGGATTACAGCGTTTATCGAAAGATGGTGCGGTTGAGCGTGCCATTCGTATTTTTTGACAGATGTGTGTTTAATATCGGTGCGAGCTGCATCAGTGCGGACGACGAGGAAAGTTCGAAGCAGATCACACTGCACCTGATCGATCACGGGTACAAACGGATCGCCCATTTAAGAGGGCAGTTGAGGGTGTCGGTCGGCCTGAACCGGTTGAACGGGTATATGCGTGCCCTCGAGGAAAGGAATATTCCTCTCTATAAGGAGTTGGTCGTCGAGTCGGGATTTGATGAGTCGGGCGGATATGAGACGATGACGTCGATACTCTCGCTGCCGAAGCGTCAACGTCCCAGGGCCGTCGTTGCGGTGAACGATGCATCCGCGATCGGCGCGATGAAGGCGATCCAGGAACACGGTCTGCGCATTCCCCAGGACATTGCCCTCGTCGGTTTTTCCGACGACGTCCGGGCGGCGTTGGTGACGCCGCCGCTCACGACGATGCGGCAGCCGGCATACGAAGTCGGCAGGCGGGCCGCTCAAAAACTGCTCGATATCATCGAGGGACGTTCCGAATCGATCGACGAAATCATCATTAAGAACGAATTGGTGATACGCAGATCGTGCGGGTGCAAACCGAAAAAAACCACCATCGATATTCGTTCATGATCGTTACGACGCCTTGAGCATCTCCTCGGGATTCACGCCGCAGTCCTTGCATCCCGTATTCTTGGCCGTCATGATGAATCCGCCGCACTTCGGGCAGATGAAGAAGGGCACGCGCGAGATGCCTCCGTTCTTCTCCTCCGCCTCCTTGAGCAGCTTCATCTGCTGCTCATCGGCCCGCTGATATTTCCTGAAGAGGCCGGCCGCTTCGATCAGGTGTTCCCCCTCGGCGGTTGCGATGAGGTTTGGATACATGGATTCGGATTCGATGCGCTCGTCGCTCAGCGCCATACGCAGCGTCTGCATCGTGGTGCCGACAACGACCTTTTCCGGCGTGTATATTTTGGGCGTGACGCCCATCGACTTCATCTGCTCGAGATGACCCGCGGCGTGAATCGCCTCGGATTTCGCCGCTGCCCTGTAGAGCCGTGCGACATTCGGATAAAATTCCTTCTCGGCCTTTTTCGCGAAGAGATCGTATGTCTGCGAGAGGCGCGCCGCCCGGTTGTATGCCGTCTGAAGATTCTCCGGCGTTACGAGCTGTCGCTTTTCGATCTCTTCCTGCTGTCTGCAGCCGGCGAGTGTACCGGACAGGAACAGCAGTATGGCTGCGGCTGCGGGCATGAGAATGCGGCGGACGGGTGGGAGCGTGAGTGTCATGGCAGGATCCTCCTATGTGAATGTTCACTATTGCAGGATATGCGCCGTTGGGTGTCTGTGTGAAGCCTACGGGGAAATGTACGCCTAAATTAGACAAAAGCAAAGTGCGGCCGGGCTGCCGCCCGGCACCTCATCGGCCCGGCATCCGGGCCGCACCGCATGCGGCCGCCCGTGTCGCCGTGAGGATCGAGCGCCGTCGTTATTTCTGCACCAGGCTCACCATGAGTTCGACGTCGTCGGTGCCGGGGAACATGTCGAACGGCACCGCATCGGCCACCGCGTAGCCCGCCTCGTCCCAGCGCTTCAGCTCCGCTCCCGCGAGTTCGATATTGCAGAAGATGTGCACGACCCGTTCGGGCCGGTATTCGGCGAGCGCCTCGATGACGCCGGGCTTCGTGCCGCCGCGCGGCGGATCCAGCAGCACCTTCAGCCCTTCGCCGTGATGTTTCATGAAGCGGGGCAGGGCCTCGTCCGTGATGTCCGAGGCGATGAACCGCGTCTGTGCCGCGCGCTGGCGTTTCGCGTTCGCGGCGGCGTCGGTGATCGAATCGCGCGACTGTTCCACGCCCGTGACGCTCGCCACCTTGTCCGCGAGGCAGAGCGAGAACAAACCGTACCCGCAGTAGAGATCGTACAGATGGTCCTTCTTCCCGAGCTGCAGCATCTCGCCCGCCTTCGCCGTGAACTGTTCGAGGATGGAGTGATTCGTCTGCGAGAACGACAGCGGCGAATAGAGGAATTTTTTCGGGCCGACGGCGTGGAAGAGTTCGGCGTTGCCGAAGAGCTTGTGGAGCACCAGCTGCCGTTTCTTCTGCGCCTGGGCGTTGCCCGAGAGATAGTATTTCGAACGCTCCGCATCCACGAACACGAACACGCTCACGACCGACGGCACATGCTTCGTCAGATATTTCGAGAACGACGTGAACAGCTGCCGCTCTCCCGGCGAGTACGAGGCGGTATTGAAGATCACGGTGTATTCCTTCTGGCTCCCCTTCACGATCACGTACGTGAGCAGCTCGGCGATGTCGCTGTGCTCGCTCTTCGCGATGTACGCAGAGACGGCGGTGTAAACGCTCGCGTGCGCCTTCGGCTCGATGACGCATTCGCCGATCTCGACGCCGAATGTGTTCGAGCGCGTCTCGTCCAGTCCCAGGAGCCCGAGCGTGAACCTGCCCTTCGACACGAAGATCTTGCGCTTGCTCACAGTGCGGTAATATCTGCCGCTGGGCGACGGCACGAGCGGGGCCGGCACGCCCGGCAGTTTTTCCGATTTCCAGTACTGGCGCAGCGCGTTCGCCTTCACGGTGCATTCCGTCTCGTAGTCGAGCCGGGACGCCGAGCACAATTCGCACCGCTTTCCCTGCGGCGAGCGGCACTCGTTGTTCCGCAATTGCCGCAGGGGAAGCTGTGATGCTTCGGTTCGTAAGAGTTCGCTGAATGTGCTCATGGGATGCTTTCGGTGGTGATGCAATGCATGTAAAATACGCACAGCGCGCGCCAAAACAAAATCAATGCGTGAAAAGAGAGGCGCGTATTTTTAATTCTGACGTTTTCTTGCTACATTAGACAAAATGGACTCTAAATATTTCCGGAAAATTAAAAAAAGGCTCGCGCCGCGCTCGATCGGCGAGATCCTGTGGGCGAACAAGCGATGGACCGCCTGGGGCGCACTCGTGTTCGTCGGGGCGCTCTTCATCATCTTCGCCGGCAACGGAGTGCTGCAGCGCCGGAGGCTCGAGGCCGACCGCGCCGTGCTCATGGAAAAGATACGCGCCGCCGAAGAGGAGCAGAAGAAGCTCCGCGAACAATCGCGCGCGCTCGACGGCGACAAGAAGGCGGTCGAAAAAGTGGCGCGGGAAAAATACGGCATGATCCGTGAAGGCGAAAAAGTGTATAAAATAGTCCCGCGCAAACAATGACACAGGACCCGATCACCTCGCCCTTTGCTGAGCGTGTCCGTCCGCGGACGCTTTCGGAGTTCATCGGACAACAGCACCTCGTCGGCACGGGGAAGCCGCTCCGCCTCATGGTCGAATCGGACGCTGTGCGCTCGTTCATTCTCTGGGGGCCCCCGGGCGTCGGCAAGACGACGCTCGCGCGCATCATCGCCAACCGCACGGCATCCGAATTCTTCGCGCTCAACGCCGTCTCCTCGGGCATCAAGGACGTTCGCGATGTCATTGCGAAGGCCGAGGCGTTCCGGCTCGCGGGGAAAAAGACAATCCTGTTCATCGACGAGATCCACCGCTTCAACAAGGCGCAGCAGGACGGGCTCCTGCACAGCGTCGAGAGCGGCGTGCTCACGCTCATCGGTGCCACCACCGAAAATCCGTCCTTCGAAGTGATCTCACCGCTTCTCTCGCGCATGCGCGTGTTCGTCATGGAGCCGCTCGACAAATCGGAGTGCGAACAGATGATCGCGCAGGCCCTCGGTGCCGACAGCGAAATCACGGAGTCCACGGTGGACATCGAGGATCGCGACTTCCTCATCTTCCTCTCGGGCGGCGACGGACGGAAGCTCCTCAACGGCCTCGAGATCGCCTATCAGCTCGTTGCGCCAAGCGACACGGGCCGCCGGGTGATCACGAAGAAGGTGCTCGAGGACGCGTTCCAGAGGAAGTATTCGCTCTACGACAAGAAGGGCGAGCAGCACTACGACATCATCTCCGCATTCATCAAGAGCATCCGCGGTTCCGATCCCGATGCGGCCGTCTACTGGCTCGCGC
>JAVBYH010000318.1 GCA_030824175.1 Bacteroidota bacterium
CTGAACGTCCCGGCACAAGCGGTCAATTGCGGATGGTTCACCCCTATGCGTCGATCCTGTATCCGTCACGCCGGACGAGCATGTTTCCCTCATACACGTCTTCTACTCCCGAGATCGGCTCGTTCACGACGGAGGAGACGATATTGCGTGCGACGTGTGCCGGATGAAGAGGCTCGGTCTGCCCGAGGCTCATCAGCGCCTCCCTCTGGCGTGCGCCGTAGACATCGTTGTCGTCCGGCATCCGCAGGACGCCGGGCAGATAATAAATACTCTTCACGCCGCGCCGGGTCGCCGCATCGGCGTAGCGCGCAGCAAAATGATGGAGCCCCTTCTTCGCCTCGCCGCAGACGGCCGCACATTCCCAACGAATATCCTCCACTGCACTCCCGATGTAGAGGATCACGGCCCCGCGTACATTTTTGTCTTCGAGTCCCAGTGTGATCTCTACCGGCGCGACCTGGTTGATTTGATTCATCGTGAACCGCTCGTCCTGCGTCATGGGCACGGCCGGCAGATTCTTCCTGCATACTCCCACCGTGTGTACAAGAAAATCGATCCGGTCTACCTGCGCATTCACGGATCGAATCAGGTCCCGCATGTCGACGGGTTGTGCGAAATCGGCCTGCACCAGCGTCACTTCGGCACCGATCATCTTGAGGGCGAGCTCCAATTCGATCGCCTTCCGGATGTGCCTGTTGTAATGAAGAATGAGCCGGGCACCGCGTCTCGCGAATTCTTTTGCCACCTCGCTGCCGAGAATTCCCGTGACACCGGTAATAAAGGCCGTCTTCCCCTTGAGTGAACGTTTAAATTCCCGCCCCGTCGCTTCTTGCGCCGTCGATGCAATCATCGCGCCCCCCAGCACTGTTGTTCGCCTCTACTGCAACATATTTTTTCCCCGCAATTAATGCAAGTTAGAATTCTCTAAATGTCCATTTCCCGCACAATCTCTGTAATTACACCATGATCACCGCGCGACAGGCGCGTCACCGGAAAAACATGAACCAGATCAGCGTGTAGATCGGGATGAGCACCGGCAGCGTGTACCGGAGAATGTAGCCGAAGAACGACGGCATTTTCACGCCGCTCTGCTCGGCGATCGATTTCACCATGAAGTTCGGTCCGTTGCCGATGTACGTGCACGCACCGAAGAAGACGGCGCCGATGGAGACGGCCTGCACATGATGCCAATGGAGCAGGAGGAACTGCTGGACATCCGCGGGGTTGTCGATGTTAAGGCCGTAGAGTCCGAATCCCGCGGTGAGAAAGTTCAGATACGTCGGCGCATTGTCGAGGAACGACGAGAGGGCCCCGGTCGCCCAGTAGAAGTGCGCGGGCGTCGTGGTGCCGAGCGCCTGTGCGTTCAGGGCGAGCCAGTCCAGCGCCGGCATCATCGTGGCGAAGATGCCGAAGAACAGTATGGCCACCTCGTTGATCGGCGTGAAATTGAATTCGTTCCTCTCATGGATCCGTTTGTTCGTCGTGAAGTACGAACCCGCCGCCGCGGCGAGCATGATGCCCTCGCGCGCGCCCAAGGGGTGTTCCACGAACACCGCAACGAGGATCGCCATGAGGAAACCGATGTTGCTCAGTCCGTCGAACGACGCGCGCTCCCCTATCTCCTCCGCCTCATGCTGCTTCTTCTTCGATTCGCTGCGGAACGAGAGAAGGTCGACGGCGTAGAAGACGCCGAGCAGTAGCACGAGCGCCACCGTCCACATCGTCCACGTGTTGGCCACCACCCAGAAGAACGGGATGCCCTTGAGGTACCCCAGGAACAGCGGCGGATCGCCGATCGGGGTGAGCGCCCCGCCGACGTTGCTCACGATGAAGATGAAGAAGATGACATGGAACGGTTTCATGCGGAACTTGTTCACGCGTATGTACGGACGGATGAGGAGCATGGATGCGCCGGTGGTGCCGACGATGTTGGAGATCACCGCGCCGAATGCGAGGAGCGCAACGTTCGAATGCGGCGTCGACTTCCCCTTCAACTGGAAGTGGATGCCGCCCGAGACGACGAAGAGCGATCCGATGAGGATGATGAAGCTGAGGTATTCGTGAAGCGTCAGGAGCACACGCGGGCCGTTGTTGAGGACGAAGACATAATATGCGACGACAACGGCGCCGAGGGCGACGGACACGTGGGGGTAATACTTCTCCCACCAGTGCTTGTTGATGAACGGCGCAACGGCGATCGCCCCCAGGAGGAGGATGAACGGGATTGTCATGTAGGGATTCATAGGCGTCTCTGTTTGGCATATAAAAAAGGGCGAGATAAATCTCGCCCTGCTATGAAAATAATACGACTGTACAATTGGAGCGTGTAGGGCGAAACGGTGTTTCGCCCCGGTTCAACTATCGTACGATCGTTCGGCAGGGCGAAATATCATTTCGCCCTACAATCCGCTATCGAGAAACATGCATTTTAATGTGGGGTGGTGAATCCCACATTCATGAACGTTACAAGGGTGAAAAAAAATATATTACTTGATGGAGAAGTCGGCCTTGGGGAGCACGCCGACTTTCGCGGCTTCCATCACTTTCACCACCTGTTTCGACGCCGTCTCGGACGGCGTCAGGAACGTCCGGGGATACACGCCGATCCACACGATGAAGACGACGATGGGCACGAGCACCAGCACCTCGCGGCGCGTCAGATCGAGGAGCGTCTGGTTCGCAGGATTCGTGAGCTTGCCGAAGAACACGCGCTGATACATCCACAGCATGTAGACGGCCGAGAAGATGACGCCGGAGGCGGCGATCACCGTATAGACGACCGACCCGAGGAAGAGCGATTTGAACGAGCCGATGAGAATAAGAAATTCCCCGACAAAGCCGTTCAGGCTAGGCAATCCGATGGATGAGAGCGTCACGATCATGAAGAACGTCGCAAACACGGGCATCTGCCTTGCCAGACCGCCGAACTGCGAGATCTCGCGCGTATGCCGGCGGTCGTAGATCATGCCGACGAGGAGGAAGAGCGCACCTGTCGAGAGGCCGTGGTTGATCATCTGTATCATCGCGCCCTGCATGCCCTCCTCCGTCATGGAGAAGATGCCGAGAACGACGAATCCGAGATGGCTCACCGAGGAATACGCGACGAGCTTCTTCACGTCCGTCTGCACCATCGCCACGAGCGCGCCGTAGACGATGCCGATGACGGCGAGCGTGGACATGAGCGGCGTGAAATGGATCGATGCCAGCGGAAACAACGGCAGGCAGAACCGGACGAGGCCGTACGTTCCCATCTTCAGGAGCACGCCGGCGAGGATCACGGAGCCCGCGGTCGGCGCCTGCACGTGCGCATCGGGCAGCCATGTGTGCAGCGGGAAGAGCGGCACCTTGATGGCGAACGAGAGGGCGAACGCGAGGAACATCCAGAGCTGCACGTCCATCGGGATGGACGGCGCGAGCGTGTAGAGCGTCAGCAGGTTCGTCGTGAAACGGCCGCCCGGAAGCGTCGAGGCATAGTTCGCGAGCCAGAGGATCGCGATGAGCATGAGCAGGCTGCCGGCCATCGTATAGAGGAAGAACTTTACAGCGGCATAGATGCGGTCCTTGCCGCCCCAAATGCCGATGATGAAATACATCGGGATGAGCATCGCCTCCCAGAAAATGTAGAAGAGAAACAGGTCGCTCGACACGAAGACGCCAAGCATGCCGACCTCGAGCAGGAGCATCATCGCCACGTATTCCTTGAGCCTGACCGTGATCGACTCCCACGACGCGATGAGCGCGAGCGGCGTAAGGAACGTCGTGAGCATCACCAGGAGGATGGAGAGTCCGTCGACGCCGATGAAGTAGCTGATGTCCAGGCCTTCGATCCACGGCTGCTTCTCGATGAACTGCAGTCCCGTGTATCCCGGGGAGAAGAAGAAATAGATGACGCCGGAGATCAGGAACGACAGGACAGCCGTGCCGACACCGATCGACTTGATGAGTGCGGCCTTTTCCTTGTTCACAAAGAAGAGGAGCGCGATCCCGATGACGGGCGAGAACAGGAGTAATGAGAGCATAGCGTACAATCAGGTTAATTATGCAAAAGTGTTTACCAGACGATGAGCCATCCGAGGACGAAGAGAATGCCGGCCACAAAGACAAGGGCATAGGTCTGCGCGACGCCCGTCTGCACGCGGCGGAAGATCTCGCTCAGAAATCCGACGAACTTCGATCCCGTGTTGATCGTATTGTCGATCACGTGCACGTCGACGCCCTTCCAGAGCAGCACTTCGGACATCTTCTTGATCGGCATGACGATCGCAGCGTCGTACACCTCATCGACGAAGTATTTGTTCCAGAGCAGGGCGTGCACGCCGGGGAACCGTTCGGCCACGCCCGCGGCGATATCGGTGCGGCGGAGATACACGAAGCGCGCGAAAGAGATGCTGCCGGCCGCGATCGCAACGGAGACCGCCATGAGCAGGTATTCGGCTGCGGCGGCATCATGATACGGCAGGCTCATTTTCATGGCCGCCTTTTCGAACACGGGCTCGAGGAACACTTCGAACTGATTGCCGCCGCCGAGGCTGTGCGGGATGCCGATGAGACCGCCCACGACCGAGAGCACGGCGAGGATGACCAACGGCGTCGTCATCGTCTTCGGAGCTTCGTGCGGATGCAGGTGATGCGTGTCGAACCGTTCCGCGCCGTCGAACGTGAGCGTCACGAGGCGGAACATGTAGAAAGCCGTCATGCCTGCCGTGAGCGCGCCGACAACCCAGAGGATCGGTGAACCGTCGATGAACGCCTTCCAAAGGATCTCGTCCTTGCTGAAGAATCCGGAGAGCGGCGGGATGCCCGAGATGGCGAGCGCCGCGACGAAGAACGTCTTGTACGTGGTGGGCATGTATTTTTTCAGTCCGCCCATTTTCTGAATGTCCTGTTCCTCGTGCATGGCGTGGATCACCGCTCCGGCACCGAGGAAGAGGAGCGCCTTAAAGAACGCGTGCGTCATGAGGTGGAACAGGCCCGCAGTGAAGGCGCCGACGCCGCAGGCCAGGAACATGTAGCCGAGCTGGCTGATCGTGGAATACGCGAGCACCTTCTTGATGTCGTTCTGGACGAGGCCGATCGTGGCGGCGAAGAATGCCGTCGCCGCTCCGACCACCGCGATGATGTACATCGTGTCGGGCGCGAGCGCGAAGAGGATCGAGCTGCGGGCAACCATGTAGATGCCCGCGGTGACCATCGTCGCGGCATGGATGAGCGCGGACACCGGTGTCGGGCCCGCCATTGCATCGGGAAGCCAGATGTAGAGCGGAATCTGCGCGGATTTGCCTGTGGCGCCGACGAAGAGCAGAAGCGTGATCCAGAGGATGACGCTGTTGCCCTTGTTGAAGAATGCCGCTTGCGAGAAGACCGAATCGAACTGCAGCGAACCGAACGTCGTAAAGATGAGGAACATGCCGAGCAGGAATCCGAAATCGCCGATACGGTTGACGATGAAGGCCTTCTTCGCCGCGTCGCTCGTGGTGCTCTTCTCGAAATTCCTGTCGTACCAGAATCCGATGAGGAGGTACGAGCAGAGGCCCACGCCCTCCCAGCCAAGGAACATCAGGAGGAAGTTGTCCGACAGCACGAGGTTGAGCATGGCGAAGATGAAGAGGTTCAGATACGCGAAGAAGCGCCAGAATCCCCTGTCGCCATGCATGTAGCCGATCGAATAGATGTGGATGAGGCTGCCGACGCCGGTCACGACGAGCGTCATGAGGATCGAAAGCTGGTCGATCTGATAGGCCACGGGAATCGAGAGACTGCCGGCGGCGATCCATTCGAACACGGTGACGATGTGCTTGCGCTCCTCCGCCGGGAGGCCGAGCATCTCGACGAAGATCCCGCAGGCGACAAGGAACGGCAGCACGACGGCGGCCGAGCCGATGATCCCCGAGACTTTTTCGGATTTGATGCGCGAGCCGAACAGCCCGTTGATCAAAAAGCCAAGGAGAGGAAACAGGATGATGAGGCTGACGTAAGTATACATGGCGATTTTCAATTACTCTCGGATACGGCCTCGTGCCGGCGCGCGAGCGCCGTGAACGCATGCCGGCGTGAACTTACCATTTTAACAGGTTGATTTCGTCGATATTGATCGTCTGCTTGTTCCGGAACAATGCGATGATGATGGTGAGCCCCACAGCGGCCTCCGCCGCCGCAACGACCATCACGAAGAACACGAGCATCTGGCCCGTCGGATCGCCGATGAACGCGGAGAGCGCGACGAGCGTGAGATTGACCGAATTCAGCATCAGTTCGATGCACATGAAAACGATGATCGCATTGCGGCGCACGACAACCCCGAGCACGCCGACGCAGAACATGAATGCGGAAAGGAGAAGGTAAAAATTCAGCGGTGCCATTGAATTCGATTATTGTTGTAATTTTTTCTTGGCAAGCACAACGGCGCCTATGATCGCCGTAAGAAGCAAGAATGAGGTCATTTCAAAGGGAAACAGAAACTTCGTGTAGAGCACCTGCCCGAGAAATTCCACAGTCCCCATCTGGCCGGCGTTCGGTGCGAGCTCGGTGACGCCGTCGGCACGGCTCTGCGAAAAGATGTACACGAGTTCGGCGAAGAGGCCCACGACGAGCGCAACGGCGATGTACGTCTTGGGCCCGAGGTGCTCGCTCAATTTCTTGTCGTCCCCAAGGTTCAGGAGCATGATGACGAAGACGAAGAGCACCATGATGGCTCCCGCATATACAAGCACCTGCACGATGGCGATGAATTGCGCCTGGAGGGTCAGGTAGAGCGCGGCGAGCGAGAAGAAATTGAGGATCAGGTACAGCGCACTGTTCACGGGATTGCGCTGCACGACCATCAGCACAGCCGAGACCACGGAAACAGCAGCAAGAAGGAAAAAGACCGCCAGTGCAAAAGTCATTGGTTAAGATCCGCGAGGTTGACTAAAAATGGTAAACAGTATGAATATACGAAGAGGCATGAAGAGAAGCAAAAAAAATCGGCACCCCGCACAGAATGGCGAAAGCCGCCGCATCCTCTCGGGTGCGACGGCTTTTTGGCCGTTCTTCGTGTTTTAACTGTTCATCGACTTCAGGAATTCCTTGTTCGACTTCGTGCCGCGGAGCTTGTCCAGCAGGAACTCCATGGCCTCCACCGGCGTGAACTCCGCCAGGAATTTCCGGAGCACCCACACGCGGTTGAGATCGTCCGGTTCGAAGAGGAGTTCTTCCTTTCGTGTGCCGGAGCGGTTTACGTCGACGGCCGGGAACACGCGCCGGTCGCTCAGCTTGCGGTCGAGCACGATTTCCATGTTGCCCGTGCCCTTGAACTCTTCAAAGATCACCTCGTCCATGCGGCTGCCGGTTTCGACAAGCGCCGTGGCGATGATCGTGAGGCTTCCGCCCTCTTCGATGTTACGGGCCGCGCCGAAGAAGCGTTTCGGACGGTGGAGCGCATTGGCGTCCACGCCGCCGGAGAGGATCTTGCCTGAGTGCGGCACGACGGTGTTATGTGCGCGCGCCAGACGCGTGATCGAGTCGAGCAGGATCACCACGTCGTGCTTCGCTTCCACGAGACGCTTCGCCTTCTCGAGCACCATGTCCGAGACCTGCACGTGGCGTTCGGGCGGTTCGTCGAATGTCGAGGCGACGACCTCGGCGCTCACCGACCGCTCCATGTCCGTGACCTCTTCGGGACGCTCGTCGATCAGGAGCATGAGGAGCTTCACTTCGGGGTGGTTTCTGGCGATCGAGTTGGCGATCTTCTGCAGCAGAATCGTCTTGCCTGCCTTGGGCGGCGAGACGATCATGCCGCGCTGGCCCTTGCCGATCGGCGAGAGCATGTCCAGGATACGCATTGCATATTCGCCCGGAGCGGTCTCGAGCTTCAGGCGCTTGTTGGCATAGAGCGGAGTAAGATTGTCGAAAAGCACCCGGTCGCGGATGGTCTCGGGATTGCTGTCGTTCACCGCCTCGACGCGGAGCAGAGCGAAGAAACGCTCCCCTTCTTTCGGAGGCCTGACCTGTCCGCTGACACTGTCGCCCGTGCGCAGACTGAACTTCTTGATCTGCGAAGGCGACACGTAAATATCATCAGGCGACGGCAGGTAATTATAGTCCACCGACCGAAGGAATCCATAGCCGTCCGGCAGCACTTCGAGCACCCCTTTGCTGAATGTCATCCCGTCTTTTTGCGTCTGCGCCTCGAGGATCTGGAAGATCAGGTCCTGTTTCCGCAGATCGCTGTATCCGGCGATCTTCAGATCGCGGGCGATGATATTCAGCTCGGCAATTTTTTTGGACTTCAATTCCGACATGTCCATCGGCATAATAGGAGGTATCCTTCCTCAGAAGTGAACAAAATACATTAGTTAAAAAACCGCATCAGAGACACATGAGCACTGGGAATTTTTTTTTGGGATGGCAACAGACTGTTAAGATCAATGAGTGGTCGCAGCGTGCAACAATACGTAGTTGTTCGGTAGTACTGAACAAAATATAGAGCATATGGGTTATATTGTCAAGTTATATTTTTTTCGGTCAGTGCGCGCGCTCGATGTGTCGTTCGCTTCGCATGCGGCGAGCCGCGCTTCACCGCGCCGATCGCTTCGCCGACAATGTAATGCGATCCGGTGACGAGGATCATGTCGCCCGGCGCTGCGGCACGGCGCGCCGCGTTCACCGCCGATTCGATCGATGCGAAGCATGTGCCCTTCCCGCCCTCCTCGGCGATGGCGAGGGCAAGCTCCGGCGCCGGAAGGGACCGGGCGATGGACGCCTGGACGGTGTAAAATTCGGGATCGAGCGCGGCAAGACTGCGGATCATCGAACGATAGTCCTTGTCCTTCATGACGCCGAAGACGATGTGCAGCCGCGCATGCGGCATGCGCGTGATGGACGACGCGAGCACCATCATTGCATCGGGATTGTGCGCCACGTCGCAGACGACGAGCGGGCGGCGGTCCACGATCTGCAAGCGTGCGCGGAGTCCCGTGAACCGCCCGACATGCCGGAGTCCCTCACGCACCGAGGACGCGGGAATGGTAAATCCGCGCTTGGCGATGTGTTCGACGGCCGCGATGGCGGCGGCCGCATTGGCGTGCTGAAACTCCCCTTTCAGGGAAAGCCGTATCGCGGTGTAGCGCCGGGTGGGGGTGCGCACATCGAGCGATCCGTCCGCATGTTCCTCCACAATAAGAGTGTTAACATCGATAAGCGGCGAAGAGTTCGCCGCGGCGCGGCGAAGAAGGATTTTTTTCGCGGCTGCGGGCATGGCCCCCACGACGCACGGCACTCCGGGTTTGATGATGCCGGCTTTTTCGCGGGCGATCTTCCCGATCGTTGTTCCGAGTATCTCCGTATGGTCCATGCCGATGGAGGTGATCACGCTGACGAGCGGCATCACGACGTTCGTCGCGTCGAGCCTCCCGCCCAACCCGGTTTCGAGCACGGCGATGTCCACACCGCTGTCCGAAAAATACTGCAGCGCAATCGCCGTTGTCGCCTCGAAGAATGTCGCTTGCAGGGCGTCGATCGCCGGCCGGAGGCGCGCGGCATAGCGTATGAGCGCCGCGTCCGGGATCTTCCTCCCGTTCACGCGGATGCGTTCATTGAAATCGACGAGGTGGGGCGATGTGTAGAGGCCGACCGAATAGCCGGCGGCACGAAGCATCGAGGCGATCATGGAGGACGTGGAGCCTTTGCCGTTTGTACCCGCGATGTGCACGGCGGGATACTTCCGTTCCGGGTGCCCGAGCGTGTCGAGCAGGGATTCGATGTTGCGGAGCCCGAGCTTGATGCCGAACTTCTGCAATCCGTAGAGATAGGTAAGCGTCGACGCCTTGGATTCCCGTGTCATAGCCAGCTGTCGATCACCGACCGGTTCTTCTCGACAACGAGTGCACCCACGATCTGCGCGGTGTCCGTGCAGCCGCTGCGTTCACAGTATGTCCGTACGCCCTCGGCGATCGACACACCCGTCGCCGGGGAGATGAAATTCGCCGTCCCCACCTGCACGGCCGTGGCGCCGACGAGGAGAAATTCGACGGCATCCTCCCACGTGGCGATCCCGCCGATGCCGATCACGGGGATCTTCACCGCACGCGTCAACTCATAGACCTTGGCAAGCGCCACCGGCTTGATCGCCGGGCCGGAGAGTCCGCCAGTTGTCGACGACAGTTTTGGGCGGCGCGTCGTGATGTTCACCGCCATCCCAATGAGCGTGTTCACCGCCGACACCGCATCCGCGCCTTCGGCCTCGCAGGCCCGGGCGAATTCAGCGATGTGCGTCACGTTCGGCGTGAGCTTCACGATGAGCAGCTTGTCGGTGCGGCGCCGCACCTCCCTC
>JAVBYH010000283.1 GCA_030824175.1 Bacteroidota bacterium
TCGGCATGGAGAACATCACGGAAAAGATCACCTCCGCCGTGACGCCGTCGATGACCGAGCGCCAGGCAATGGATGCCCGCAAAGCAGCATCCGCCGCGATCTCGAAGGAGAGCATGGAAAAAACCGGCCTCCGGTCGGACATCGTCAGCCTCTACCAGGGCAGCGAATACTGGCTCTACACATACAAGAAATACACGGACGTCAGGCTTGTGATGGCCCCGGAACAGCAGATCGCCTTCTATGGCGGCGATGCGGACAACTTCACGTTCCCCCGCTACGACCTGGATATGGCGTTCTTCCGCGTGTACGAAAACGACGCCCCGGTGAAACCGAAGAACTTCCTGAAATGGAAATCGGCGGGCGTCGAGGACGGCGAACTCGTGTTTGTGTCGGGGCACCCCGGCTCGACCAACCGCCTCCAGACGCTGGCGCAGACCGAATACCTGCGCGATTTTGTGTATCCCTCACGCCTGAAGTCACTCAAACGGCGCGTCGAGCTGCTCCGCAGGTATTCGAAACTCGGACCTGAACAGGATCGCCGCGCGCTCGTGCAGATCTTCGGCATCGAGAACAGCCTGAAGGCATTGGGCGGTGAGTATGAAGGACTCCTCGATGTGAAACTGATGGATCAGAAGCGGCGCGAGGAAAAAGCGCTGCGCGAGAGGGTCGCTGCCAATTCCGAACTGCATGCCCTGTACGCCCCGGCGTGGGATTCGATCGCCGCGGCGATCGATCGTTCGAAAGCCCGCTTCAATATGACCATGAACCGCGGCTTGAGCGGCCGCCTCGCGACGATGGCGCTGCAGCTTGTGCGCTACTCGGCCGAGATCAGAAAACCCAACGGCGAACGCACACGTGAATTTCAGGATGCGAACCTCCCCTCCTTGAAGTTCAGGCTCTTCTCACCCGCACCGATCTACGCTGACCTTGAAGAAAACGATCTGGCGGACAGATTCGCCGCGGCGATCGAAGCCCTCGGCGCGAAAGATCCCTTCGTGGTGGCCGTGCTTGGCGGCAAGACGCCCGAGGGAGCCGCAAAGGACCTCGTGAGCGGCACGAAACTCGCCGACCCGAAGGTTCGCCAGGAACTCATGGCCGGCGGTGATTCGGCCATTGCGGCATCCACCGATCCGATGATCGTGCTTGCGCGGAAGATCGCGCCGATGGCCGACGAACTGAGAGAGTGGACCGAAAAGAATGTCAACGGTACAATTGAAGCGAACGGCGAAAAGATCGGCCGCGCACGCTTCGCCGTCTACGGCAAGACGATGTACCCGGATGCGAACTTCACGCTGCGCCTCTCCTACGGCACCGTGAAGGGCTATCCGATGAACGGCACGAACGCGCCGGCGCAGACAACGATGTTCGGCCTCTACGACCGCGCATTCAGCTTCGGCAACACAGGCGACTACGAACTGCCGAAACGCTTCATCGAGAACGCGAACAAGCTGAACCTCTCGACGAAGTACAACTACGTCAGCACGTGCGACATCATCGGCGGCAATTCGGGTTCCCCCGTCGTCAACAAGACGGGCGAATGCGTCGGCCTTATCTTCGACGGCAACATCGAAAGCCTCCCCGGCCGCTTCCTCTATACGGAAGAGAAGAACCGGGCGGTCTCGGTGAGCACCGGCGCGATGATCGAATGCATGCGCAAGGTGTACGATTCGAACGAACTCGCGAACGAGATCGAAGGCATCACGCTCTCGCAGGATCTGAAGTCGGTGAAGGATGCGATGAAACCGGTCAGGAACATGAAGAAGAAAAAATAATGTGTTCGATCGATTTGTAGGACGAAATGATATTTCGCCCAACCGAACGATCGTACGATGGTGGACCGGGGCGAAACGCCGTTTCGCGCTACACGCTCCAATTACACATACGGGTATTTTCCATAATAGGGCGAGATTTATCTCGCCCTATTTTTTTGACTTTCCCCGTGTATTGGGTTACATTTAAGCATGAGATACTCGCTTTTATTTGTCCTTATTTCGCTCTTCGCTCTCGCGGCGGACGCGCAGGTGAATCCCAATTTCAACGTCAGCCTTTCGATCGACTACACATCGGCCGAGACGATGATCATGATGTGCGATCGCCAGATGAACAATGCCCGCGACGTGGCGTCGAAGCCGGGCAACCAGATCGCGGCGTCGACGAGCCTGCTCCTGGCCCGCACGGACGAGCCGTTCAGCCATTTCATCGGCGAGCTCGAACTGCTCCGCGACAATTTCAGGAGCCGCGATGACATCTACGGACTGCAGCAGACGCGCGCATCCCTGCCGAAGGTGAAGGCTCTGCTCGCGGAGTTGAAGAAACGGAATCTCGACAGGAAGATCGTGGCGACGATCGAGTCGTTCTTCCCGCAGTCGGCCAGGATCACGACATCGATCCCCGTGTATGTCGTGGCGATGGGACACGAGAATGCAGCGGCCTTCGTGCGCCGCGTGCGCTGGGTAAACGACCGGCCCGTGTTCGTCGGCGACAGCCAGGGCGAGCCGGTGATCGTATTGAATCTTGTGCGCATGGTGCAGTACGTGCCAGACGTTCAGGTGCAGGTGATCGAAACCCTCAGCACGCTCGCTCACGAGTCCTTCCATGCGGTGTTTTCGGTGTATCAGGAGACATCACCCGCGTGGAACAATGAACGGCACACACGGACGGCGTCCGGGGCGCTCGCCGAGCTCGTCCTGAATGAAGGTATCGCATATTACATTTCGATGCAGCAGCAGGGATACCTCGAGTCGCCTCCGCGGGAGTGGTTCCGGGTGACGGGGAACGCGATCGGATCGCTGAACACCGTGATGGTGGAGATGTCGGCCCCCGGGCTGACGTACGAGCGGGCAAGCGAACTGCTCCTGAACGCGAACCTCTCGGGCTCCGCAGAGAAGAACTACGGGGCCACGGCCGGCGTTCGTATGGCATACGAGATAGACCGCAGACTGGGCCGGGCGGCGTTGACGGGGACGATGGAGCGCGGAGCGGCGGATTTTTTCGCGAAGTACCGGGAGGTGAGCCGCACGTACGACGACGTGCCGAAGATTGCGGAAGAAGTGTTGAACGGTTTAAAATAACAATAGGGCGAAACGCCGTTTCGCCCTACATAGGACCGCAGGTGAAGGGGCGTATTGCATACGCCCCTTTTTTATTATTCGTATCGCAACGATTCGATCGGGTCGAGGTTCGCCGCCTTCCATGCGGGATACACGCCGAAGACGATGCCGATGAACGAGCAGAAGATGATCGCGACGATGTTCATTTCGAGCGCCGTCATCTGCATGAAGGGCGTATCCAGAATCGTCACCACGTTATTCCACGGCAGAATCGGCGGAGCGCTCATCAGCAGCGACACCACGTTGCCCACCAGACTGCCGGCGATGATGCCGATGAACCCGCCGATCTGGCTGAACACGACGCATTCGCTCAGGAACTGCGTAAGCACGTTCAGCTTCGTGGCGCCGAGCGCCTTGCGGATGCCGATCTCTTTCGTGCGTTCAGTGACGGAGACGAGCATGATGTTCATGATGCCGACGCCGGCGGCGATGAGCGCGATCATCGCGATGCCGAGGGCGCCGATCTTCACCATGAACGTCATATCATTGAACTGTTTGATGAGCGAGTCGTTCGAGAAGATCGCGAAATCGTCCTCCTCGCCGGGCTGAACCTGTCGCACGGTGCGGAGCACGGCGCGGGATTGTTCGATAAGATCGTTGTACGTTTCCTGGTCCTTTCCCTGCACCATGATGTTGATCGAACGGTGGCTTCCGAACATGTCCAACGCGACCGTAATCGGAATAGCCACGAAGTTCCCCTGATTACCCCCGAGCGATGATCCCTTCTCCTCGATCGTGCCGATAACCTTGAAGGGGATGTTGTCGATCTTGATCTCCTCGCCGACCGGTGTGCCGCGCGGGAACAATTTTTCGACGACCCCGCTGCCGATGACGCACACCATCTTCGCGCCATCCACTTCCTGTGAGGAGAACGAGCGGCCCAGTTCAACGGTCCAATTGTTCGTCGCAAAGCCGTCGGCGGTCTCGCCTAAAATATTAATATTCGGATTCGTCTTTTCCGCCCCCGCCGTGACCGACAGTGTGCGGACATGCGCCTCGAGGGCGACGTATTTGGCCCCCGTGATCCGCTCGGCGAACCGCACCCCCTGCTCGTACGTGATATCCTTGCGGTTGCGGTATTTGTGCCGTTCATTGTGCGACGTCATCGCGGGGTATTTCTGGATCTGGAACGTGTTCGTCCCGAGCTCGCTGAGGCCGCTTTCGATGGCGCCCTGCAGCACACCCATCGCGGTCATCACGGCGATGATCGAGAAGACGCCAACCGCGATGCCGAGCAGCGTAAGGATGGAGCGGAGCTTGTTGGCCTTGATGGCGTTAACGGCCATCACAAAACTTTCTTGTACCTGCATAGGGAACTCAGTGCTAATGGTGAACGATTATTCGTACCGCAGGGCTTCGACAGGATCCAGCTTCGACGCCTTGTTTGCCGGAAGGAATCCGGAGACCATGCCTACCATGATGGAGATGAGGATCGCAACGAACACGACGCTCAGCGGCATGGATGTCGGCAGCACCTGGTTCAGGAGCAGCGAGAGCGGATACGAGATCGCCAGTCCGATAAGGCCGCCGACGAGCGAGAGCGTCGCCGATTCGATCAGGAATTGGAGGAGAATCGTCGACCGCTTCGCGCCGATCGCCTTGCGGATGCCGATCTCGCGCGTTCGTTCCGTGACAGAGACGAACATGATATTCATGATCCCGATGGCGCCCACGAAGAGCGAGAGCGCGGTGATGAAGAACCCGATGCCGCCGACGGCCATCTTGATGCCGTCGAACGTCTTGATGAACATGTCCTGCTGATTGATGGCGAAATCGTCTTCGGCGCCGGGTTTCACGTTGCGCGCCTTGCGGAGGATGCCGCGCAGCTCTTCCTTCGTGTTTTCGAGGTCCTTCACATCGACCGCCTTCACGTTGATCTGTATGCCGCGCCGGGCGCCGTACGTCTTGATGAACCTGTCCACGGGGATGTACATGCGATTGTCCATACTTTCGAGTCCCAGGAACATTCCTTGTTTCTCGAGGATGCCCAGGATGCGGAACGATCTGCCGGCGGCCTTGATTGTCTTTCCGATGGGTGTTTCGTTCGGGTAGAGGTTGTCGGCGATATCCGATCCGATCACGCACACGGGACGGCCGCCGTCGGCTTCAGACTGATTGAAGAACCGGCCGACATCCACACCGACCCCGGCCGTTTCCGGAAATTGGTCGTTCACGCCGAGTACGGGGACATTTTCCACGCTCTGCCCCTTGTATTTCACGGTGACGACCGTCCATGTGACGGGCGTCGCATTCTTGATCATCGTGGACTGGCGCTCGATGGCCTTGAACTGCTGCATCCGGATGTCGCGGCGGTTCCTGTACTTCCACCAGTCTTCGCCCCCGAAGAACCAGGGAAACTTCTGGACGTAGAGCACGTCCGCACCGATCTTCGAGATACTGTCGTCGACGGTGCGTGACAGTCCCTCCATGGCGGTGCCCATGAGGGTCACCGACACGATGCCGATCACGATGCCGAGCGTCGTCAGGACGGAACGCATCTTGTTGGCGCGGATCGCCTGGAACGAGATGAGCATCCCTTCCTTCACTTCATATGCAAAATCGTACAATCGCATGGGCGCGTCTTTTAATTGGGATACTGTAGGGCGAAACGGCGTTTCGCCCCGGTTGAGTTTCGTACTGCATTGCCACAGGGCGAGCTAACAGCTCGCCCTACAAAAAGACATCAGATGACGAAGCCGGCGGATTTCGGGATGCGGCGCTTCTCCGGCGGCACGATCTCGTCGGCCTCGACCCTGCCGTCGCGCAGCCGGATCGTCCGGTGCGCATGCTCCGCGATGTCCAATTCGTGCGTCACAAGAATGATCGTATTGCCCTGCTCATGAAGGATGTTGAAGAGCGCCATGATATCCTCGCCCGTCTTCGAGTCCAGGTTGCCCGTGGGCTCGTCGGCGAGGATGATCGAAGGCTTCGTCACGAGCGCGCGGGCGATCGCGACACGCTGGCGCTGTCCGCCGGAGAGCTCATTCGGCTTGTGCGTCATGCGGTCTTCGAGCTGCACGTGCTTCAGCGCGTCGATGGCGAGGCGCTTTCGTTCATTCGCGTGGATGCCCGCGTAGACGAGCGGCAGCTCGACGTTGTGCAGGGCGTTGGAGCGCGGGATAAGGTTGAACGTCTGAAAGACGAACCCGATCTCCTTGTTCCGGATCTTCGCCAGCTCATTGTCGTTCATGTCGCTCACGTTCACGCCGGTGAATTCGTAGAGGCCGGAGGTGGGCGTATCCAGGCAGCCGACGATGTTCATGAGCGTGGATTTTCCGGACCCCGAGGGTCCCATGAGGGCCACATACTCGCCGCGGTTGATCTGGAGGGAGACGTTCTGGAGCGCGTGGACTTCCTCCGAACCCATCACGTACGTCTTGCTTACATTTTTTATGTTGATGACATTTGTCATACTGCACTCACCGATTGGTTGATGGAGTTCACACATTGAACCGCGTTAGGGCCGGCATTACTTGGCTTCTTCCTTCTTACCCATGCCGAATTTCTTCACGGTGTTGTCGATCTTGATGGCTGAACCGTCTTCGAGGTCGCGGTTGATCGCCTTGTAGCTGCCCGAGACGACTTCGGTGCTTTCATTGATGCCGGTGAGGATCTCGACATAGCCGTCGTCGTTGATGCCGCGCTTCACGGGAAGGGTCTTCGCTTTTCCGCCTTCCGTCACGAACACCACTTCGATGGGTTTTTCCTGCTGGCCGTGCTGCAGCGAATCCTTCTTCTCGCCCTCTTTCGGTTTCGGCACGCGCGTCGTCACCGACTGAATCGGGACGGACAGGGCATTCCGTTTCGTCTGCGTTTCGATGTCGGCGGACATGGACATGCCGGGACGGAGCGCGACGTCCTTTTCCAGGATACGGATCTTCACGACGAAATTTGTGACCTCATCCTGCTGCCCGAGGCTCTTCGTGGCGGCCGTGTTGGCGATCTCGTACACGACGCCCTTCAATTTCTTGTCGGAATACGCGTCGACCTCGACGCGGGCCGTGTCGCCGATGTGGATGAGCACGACGTCGTTCTCGCCGACGTCGACCCGCGCTTCCATCATCGAAAGGTCGGCAACCGTCATGATCTGCGTGCCCTGCGTAAAGCCTGAGCCGCTGACGCGCTCGCCGAGTTCGGAGATGAGCTGCGAAATGGTGCCGTCCATCGGCGCAAAGATCGACGTCTTGTGGAGGCTTTCCCTGGCATCGCGGAGCGACGCGCTGGCCTGCGCCACGCCCGCCTGCGCCGATTCGTAGTTCGATTTCGCCATCTGGAACGAGGTCTTCGCGGCGATGAACTCCTGGTCGGAGATGAGTTTCTTCTGGTAGAGTTCCTGCGAGCGCTTGAACTCGGACTCGCCTTTTTCAAGGTTCGCCGCCTGGAGCGCGAGGCTTGCGCGCGCCGCAGAGATGCCCGCTTCGGCGCGGTCCACCTGTGCCTGATACTGGTCCGGCTTGATGCGCACGAGGAGGTCGCCCTTCTTCACGCGGTCGCCTTCCTTCACCGGAAGCTGCGTGATCTCGCCCGAGACCTCGGCGTTGATCTTCACCATTGTTTCCGGCTGGATCTTGCCCGAGGCCGTCACGACCTGTGTGATCGTGCGCTTCGACGCCTTTTCCGTCTGCACGGTGATGACGTTTTCCTTCTTGCTGCCGAGCACCACCACGAGGATGAGCGCGATCACCACAACACCGATACCCGAGAAAATAAAGATCTTCTTCTTATTCTTTTTAGACTTGCCAGCTGTAGCCATGAGACGCTCCATTCGTTATTCAAACATGCACTGCAATAAAGTTCAGTATCGTTGGGGTTGTTCGGTGCCGTTAATATTTTTCCGTGCCGAGCACGTATTTCATCGCCTGCTTCGCATACACATAATTGTACGACGCGTTCACGTTGTCACTCAAGGCCCGCGTGTAGTTGGCCACTGCCGTCAACTGATCGAGGAGCGTACCGGCGCCGAGCGAATAGCGTTCGGTGGCAATGCGTTGATCTTCTTCGGCCGACCGGACGTTCTTCGTCGTCACGTCGAGCTGCTTGTAGGCCGATTCGAGATCGAGGAGGGCCTTCTTCACGTCTGCCTGCACCTGGCGCTGCGTCTGCCGGACCTGTTCGTCGGCGATCTGCGCGCTGAGCTGCGCCTGCTGCGATGCGACACTTGTCTTGAAGCCGCTGAAGATCGGCAGGCTGATGTTCAGGCCGTAGCTCAGCGTCTTGTAATCGTTCAGCTTGGCGAGTTCCGCGTTGCTGTACGAGTATCCGGCGCTCGCCGACAATGTGGGCCAGTACCCGCTGCGCGCCATCGTGACATCCTTTTCCGAACCTTCCTTCTGGAAGACGGCCGATTTGTAATCGGGACGCGTGTCGAGCGCCTGCTGCACGAGCTTGTTGTAATCGGCATATTGCGCCTTCAACTGGTCGTAGTCCAGCGCCTTTACTTCGTTCTCGATCGAATCGTCCGTATAATCGTATTCGCTGTACACATCGAGCGACAGATATGACAGCAGCGTCGTCTTCGCGTTCTCGTACGCGGCCTGCGCCTGGATGAGTCCGAGTTCGGCATTCGCCGTCGTCACCTGCTGGCGGTACACATCGGCGAGCGCTACGGCGCCGACCTTGTTCGATTCGACGATGCGGTCGAGCTGCTGACGGCTCGATTTCAAATTATCCTCGTTCACCTTCACGAGGGATTTCGTGCGGAGCACGTTCAAATAGAGGCCCTGCGTCTGGTAGACAACGTTCTGGCGAGTGCGAACGAGATTTTGCTCCGCCGCATCCTCGTTCAACAGCGCCCGGCTGAGTCTGGCGGGAGTCGAGAGACCGTCGAAGAGTGTCACGCCGGCACTGACACCGGCGCTGAAATTGTTACGCGTGGAGATGCCGGATGTCACGCCGATGGGCACCTGAATGCCGCCGATATCCTGATAGTTCACACCAGCCGGCTGCCACGTCTGGCTGCGATTCCAACCGGCCGACGCATTGACCGAAGGAAGGAAATTCCCATAGGCCGATGTGACCGAACTTTTCTGCGATTCATAGGTGCTTTGCGAGCTGATGACGTTGAAGTTCTTCTCGAGCGCAGTGTTCAGTGCCTGCTGTAACGTCATGGGGGATTTACCTTGCGCCGATACTGATAACGTCGCGGCGAGGATGAGGAATGTTACAACACTGGTCAGTTTCATGCAGCCGTCTCCGAATAGAAAGGTGTTTGTGGGTTCACTCTTGCAATAATAACGAGTATTTACCGGGAAAGTTTCAAAATATAATGAATATCTTTGTTAAGGATGTTAAACGCACACAGTAACTTGGACGTATGGATTGGACATCCGGTTCCGTGAGAAGTTTAATGTGGGTATGCCCGTATGATCTCGTCTTTAATAGAGAGCAGATACGCCAGGGCCGGATCGTGTTCGTTGGGGATCTCACCGTCCAAAATGGCGTTTTCGATCGCCGTTTTAAGGATTCCGACGAGTTTGCCAGGCTGGAGGCCGCACACGTCCATGATCTCCTCACCGCGAACGGGGGGCTGAAACGACCGCATGCGGTCCTTCTCCTCGACTTCCTTCATTTTGTCGAGGACGCGGTCGTAATTATCCGTGTATTTCACGACGAGTTTCGGATTCTTGGAAGTGATATCGGCCCTGCAGAGAGCCATGAGATCGTCGATGGCCTCCCCTGCCTCGAAGAGCAGCCGGCGCACCGCGGAGTCCGTAACGCCGTTGTCGACGAGCGCGATGGGACGGAGGTGGAGCCGGACGAGCTTTTCAACGAACGGCAGTTCGTCCATCGGCAGCTTGAAGCGGCGGAAGATATGCTTGACCATGCGCGCACCGAGCTCCTCGTGTCCGTGGAACGTCCATCCGACGCCCTCGTAAAATTTCTTCGTCTTCGGCTTTGCGATGTCGTGCAGGAGCGCGGCAAGGCGGAGGTACACATTCTCCGACACCGCGGCGACGTTGTCCACGACGATGCACGTGTGGAGGAAGACGTCCTTGTGATGGAAATCCTTGCGCTGGTCGACGCCGCCGAGGTCGGCGACCTCCGGGAAGATGGCGCGCATGATGCCGGTGTCCTGCAACAGCCGAAGGCCGATGGACGGCTTCGGACTCGCCATGATCTTCATGAACTCGTCCGTGATCCGTTCCTGCGAAATGATGGAGAG
>JAVBYH010000314.1 GCA_030824175.1 Bacteroidota bacterium
ATTGGCGCGTGTAGGGCGAAACGGCGTTTCGCCCCGGTTCAACCATCGTACTGTCGTTCGCCAGGGCGAAATATCATTTCGCCCTACATAAAGTATCGCATCCGGCAAGGCGAGATGAATCTCGCCCTACAAGATTATTTGGCGTAGGAGACCGAGCGCGTTTCGCGGATCACGACGACCTTGATCTGGCCGGGGTATTCCATCTCCTGCTGGATCTTCCGAGCGATGTCGTGCGCGAGCTGATCGGCGCCGGCGTCGTCCACCTTGTCGTGTTCAACGATGACGCGGACCTCGCGGCCCGCCTGTATGGCGTATGTCTTGTCGACGCCCTGGAACGACTTGGCCATGTCCTCGAGCTTCTCGAGACGCTTCACGTACCCTTCGACCGATTCGCGCCGTGCGCCGGGCCGGGCGCCTGAAATGGCATCGGCGGCCTGCACGAGCGCCGCGATCGGGTGCTCCATGGGAATGTCTTCGTGATGCGAGCCGATGGCGTTGATGACGATCGAGTGCTCCGAATATTTCTTCGCGAGTTCGTACCCGAGGATCGCATGCGGTCCCTCGATCGAGCGGTCGACCGTCTTGCCGATGTCGTGGAGCAGGCCTGCACGCTTGGCGAGATTGATGTCGATGCCGAGCTCGGCGGCCATGATGCCGCAGAGGTACGAGACCTCGATGCTGTGCTGCAGCAGGTTCTGACCGTAGCTCGAGCGGTACTTCATGCGTCCGAGGTGCTTCACGATCTCGGCATGTCCGCCGGGAAGGCCCACTTCGAGCAGTGCATTCTCGCCGATGCGGATCGTTTCCTCCTCGAGTTCCTTGCGCACTTTTTCGACGACCTCTTCGATGCGCGCCGGATGGATGCGGCCGTCGGCGATGAGGCGTTCGAGCGAGACGCGTGCGACCTCGCGGCGGAACGCGTCGAATCCGGAAAGGATCACCGCTTCCGGCGTATCGTCCACGATCACGTCCACGCCTGTGGCCGCCTCGAACGCGCGGATGTTGCGGCCCTCGCGTCCGATGATGCGCCCCTTCATTTCGTCGCTCTGTATGTTCAACACGCTCACCGTCGTCTCCACGGCGTGGTCGGCCGCGGTGCGCTGGATCGCCTGTACGATGATCTTCTGCGCCTCCTTCTTCCCCTCCTCGCGCGCCTTGTCGCGGATGTCCTTGAGCATCTGTGCGGCCTCTGTCTTCACCGAATCCGTCAGATTGTCGAGCAGGTGGCGCCGTGCTTCGTCGCGGCTCATGCCCGAGGCGCGCTCGAGGCGCACGTTCTCGTCGGCGATGCTTTTTTCGAGATCGGCGTGTTTCGTCTCAAGCAGCTTTGCAAGATCGTCGTTCTTCTTCTGGAGTTGTGTGACCTCGCGTTCCTTCTTGTTGAGCAGTTCCACCTTCCGATCGATGTTCTCTTCGCGTCCGTGAAGCTGTTTCTCGTATGCCTGAAGCTTGTTGCGTTTCTGAGCGACGTCGTTATCGTATTCCTGTTTCTTCTTATACCACTCGTCCTTCACTTCCAGCAGTTTCTCGCGCGTTGTGGCGGCGGCATCCCGCTCGGCATCGGCGATGATCTTCTTCGCGCGCTCTTCGGCGCTGTTGACCTTGTTTTGTCCGACGTGGGTGGCAAAATACCACCCGCCGACAAAGGCCAGCACCGCCACGACCGCGTCGATAATAATGAGTAGATAGACGTCCATACACACTCCATTGTCATTTCAGTGATACAGCACGATTGATACTACACACAACACCCGGGGCGTCGAATTTATTCCCCGCTACCGCATTTTAAATAAAAAATCCGCACGACAGCCATAGTCAAGTGTAATGAAAGAACCCTTTCCGTTACACGTTGGGTGTCCGCCACATCATTTCTTGCTTCCACTGTTTGCTATCTTCCGCCTTGCGGCGGGAGAAACCCGAAGGTGATTCGCGCTTCCGGCCCGAGAGCCGGATGAGGCCTGCAATACGACGATGTTGAGTCGAACTCCCTTACATAAAGTGTTGGTTCTTTATTGTGGTTGACTATGGCTGAGGATGCGGATAAGTACAACAGACGCACACTCTCTCACATCTTCCAAACACACACACACCGTTATTCGCCCGCCTGAATGCTTGTGTCGAGGTAATTCACCAGTTTCGTCACTTCCGTTTCAAGTGCTGCCATCATCTGCTGGTTCTTGTCCATCTCCTTCAGCAATTCCTCGGTGATATTCAAGGCCGCAAGAACAGAGATCGTCAGAGGCGGCTGCTCGGGTATCTTCGTGTGGATGGACGTCAGCATCTCGTCCACATACGCGGCCACCTTCTTTGTAAACTCTTCGCTTTCGCCCCGAAGCGGATACTCCGAGCCGAAAATTTTTACTTTAACGCTTTTTCTGTCCATTGAGCTGTTGTATGTGTGTGTAAAAACGAGAGTCCGTTGAATTCCGCATCATGGACCACCCGGCACGTGCTACGATGCCGAGAGATACGTGTCGAGCTTCGACAGCGCTGTTTTGATTTTCTGCTGCAACTGCACGCGCTCATCGGACCCGATCGCGATGACCGACGGTGCCGGTGCCGGCGCCGGCGGAACCGCATCGAGCGCATCGACCTGCGATTTCAGGTGCGCGAGTTCCGCGCCCTGGCGTGAGAGCACGTCGTTGTTTCTGCGCACTTCTTCCTCAAGACCGGCGATCCTCTCTTCGAGGTGCGACTTCTCCTGGCGCAGCGACGCCATCAAAGCCGCGGCCGTCCGCACTTTCTCCCACACCGGCTCAAGCGCCGAGGCGAATGGGTTGATCTGTTGTTCGTTCGAGTCTGATTCTAAGTGCATGGAAGATGGTTTCGGTTTACTTCGTTTCCACCGCGCGCAACACCGCACGATGATTTGTTGTGACTGCTGCAATGACCGCGTTCATAACGTGTTCTATTTCCGTTTCCGTCAGCGTCCGTTCCGCCGATGCGAAGCGAAGCGCGTAGGCCACGCTCTTCATTCCCTCGCCGACGGATTTTCCTTCAAATAGATCGAATAACTCCACCGACCTCAGCAAGATGCCGCCGCTTTCGCGTATCGTCGCTTCAATTGAAGACGATGGAACATCATTCGCGACGATGAAAGCGGCATCCCGTTCAACAACAGGATACTTCAATACAGGCACATACTGCCTGAAGACGCGTTCGCGCTCGTCGAGCGCATCGAACGAAAGTTCGGCAACGAAGACACCGGTTTCAATCTTCAATTTTCTGCAGATTTCCGCTGCGACCCGGCCAAAATATCCGGCATAAACTCCATTTATTTCAACGCCAACTCTTTGGTCAGTTAAAGCATCTTGTCCATCATAGTAAATAAAACGATATTTGTCAAGAGCAATTTTATTTAACAATGCCGAAACGACGCCCTTCATGTCGAAGATATCGACGGCGCGCTCCGCTCCGAACCATGTCTGGGCAGCGGCTTTGCCAGTGAGGCAGATGCCTGTGAGGTCGCGTTCGCGGAATCCGGGAATGACGACATCCGTTTCTGCCGGATGTGCCACCGTGAATCCCCTGCCCATTTCGAACACGCGCATGCTGTCCGTTCCGTAATGGCTGTTATGGACGACCGTCTGCAGGAGCGAGACGAGCAGATTCGGGCGCATCACCGACTGTTCCTTCGAGATCGGATTCATGAGCTTCACAAGCTTGTCCGAGAACATGGCGGCGGTGGCCTCGTCGAGGAGGCTGTTCGACACGATCTCGTTGAACCCGTTATCAGCAAGCCAAGTCCGCACACGATCCGTTGTAGCGGCGGAGACATATTTGTTCGAGAAGTCGATCTCGCTCACCATCTTGTCTTCGATGTTCGAGAAGCCGTGGAGGCGTGCAACCTCCTCCACCAAATCGATCTCCTGTTCAATGTCGGGGCGCCACGCGGGAATCGTACACTCGATCTCGTCCTCTCGGGCCGATGTAACGCCGATACCGATCGAGGTAAAATATCCGGTGATCTCTTGTGGCGCGATGGCCGTGCCGAGGATCTGGTTGACGCGCGAGGGACGGACCCGGACGCGCTTCACTTCCACCGGTGCCGGATACTCATCGATCACTCCGGCGCATACGGCGCCTCCGGCGATCTCGGCGATGAGACTCGCGGCGCGGTTCACGGCCTCGACAGTGGCGGACGGATCGATACCGCGTTCGAAACGGTACGAGGCGTCTGTGCTTAAGCCCAATTGTTTGGAGGTCTTACGGACGCTCACCGGATTGAAATATGCGCTTTCAAGGAGGATGTTCACCGTCGCGCTTGTGATCTCCGAGTTCTGCCCGCCCATGACGCCGGCCACTGCGACGGCGCGTTCGGCGTCGCAGATCATGAGCGCATTCTCGGGCAGCGGGCGCTCCTTGCCGTCGAGCGTTGTGAATTTTTCTCCGGGCAGTGCCGTCTTCACGACGATCGTGTGGCCGGCAAGCCTGTCATAGTCGAATGCATGGAGCGGCTGATTGTACTCCAGCATGACGTAATTTGTGACGTCCACGACCGCGTTGATGGGACGGACGCCGGCCACGGTGAGGCGGTCCTGCATCCACCCCGGCGAGGGTCCGATCGTGACATTCTTCACGACGCGCGCCGCATAGCGGGGACAGTCCGCCGAATTTTCAACGCGCACAACGGCGGCTGCGGCGACGGGGTCGTTCTGGTTTTCTGTGACGGGGGCTGCGGGCAGTGTGAGCGGCACGCCGTAGGCCGAAGCGATCTCGCGCGCGACGCCGATGTGCCCGAGGCAGTCCGGGCGGTTCGGCGTGACGCCGATCTCGAACGCAACATCGTCCATGCCGAGATATTCGGAAAGAGGCATGCCGACGCGCGCCGAGTCCTTCAGGACCATGATGCCTGCGGCGTCCTGGCTGAGACCGAGTTCGGATTCGGCGCAGATCATGCCGTTCGATTCCTCGCCGCGGATCTTCGCGCGGGCGATCGTGAAGGGCTTGCCTTCGGGATCGTGCATATTGCTCGGGATGAGCGCGCCGACAAGCGCGACGGGGACCTTCTGTCCGGCGGCGACATTCGGTGCGCCGCAGACAACGCGGATCACTGCGCCATCGGCGATCTCGACGTCGCACAACGAGAGCTTGTCGGCCTTCGGATGCTTCACGACGTTCTTCACGTACCCGACGACGAATTTGTCAAATTTTTCGCCAAGGTTCTCGACGGCCTCGACCTCGAGACCGGCGGATGTCAATTTTTGCGCGATGTCGTCCGGAGACGCGTCGACATCCACATACGTTCTCAGCCACTGTAATGAAATTCGCATACTTGTCTTTAATGGTTATGTTAGAACTGCCGGAGGAACCGAACATCGTTCTCGAAGAGCAGCCTGATATCGTTGATGCCGTGTCGGAGCAATGCCGTGCGGTCGATGCCCATGCCGAAGGCGTAGCCTGAATACTCCTCGGGATCGATGCCGACGTTCCGGAGCACGTTCGGGTGGACCATGCCGGCGCCGAGCACTTCGAGGAATCCGCTCTGCTTGCAGATGCGGCATCCCTTTCCCTTGCAGAGGAAGCAGCTGATGTCCATTTCGAGGCTCGGCTCGGTGAACGGAAAGTAGCTCGGGCGGAACTTGTAGTTGATGTCGCTTCCGTAAAATTGCTTGGCGAACGCGACGAGCGTGCCTTTGAGCTCGCTGAAGCTCACGTTCTTGTCCACATAGAGTCCTTCGACCTGGTGGAACGTGCAGTAGCTTCTGGCGCTGATGGCCTCGTTCCGGTAGACGCGTCCGGGCATGATCGTGCGGATGGGCGGCTTCTGCTTCTTCATCGTGCGGATCTGCACCGGCGAGGTGTGCGTGCGCAACAGGACATCCTTCGAGACGAAGAACGTGTCCTGCATGTCGCGCGCCGGATGGTGCGGATGAAAATTGAGCGCCTCGAAATTGTGATAATCGTCCTCGATCTCCGGTCCGTCCGCGATGTCGAAACCCATTGCGACGAAGATGGACTTGATCTCGTTGAGCGTCTGCGTGACGGGGTGGATGGAGCCGAGCGGCAGCGTGCGTCCGGGCAGCGTCAGGTCCACGCGCGAGGCGGTGGAGGCTGAGGCCGCTTCGATGCGGGATGCGATTTCGGCGAACGTCGCCTCGACGGATTTTTTAAGCTCGTTGAGGAGCTTGCCGAACACAGGCTTGTCCGGGCCCGGGAGCGACTTCATCGATTCGAAGAGCGCGGCGACCTTCCCGTTGCGGGAGAGGTACGTGATGCGGAACGATTCGGCATCGGCCTGTGTCGTGACGGCTGCGAACGCGCCCGCGAGTTCTTCGCGGAGCGTATGGATGGCCGTGTGGAGCGATTGAGCGGTTGTCTGTGCCATAGAAAAATAAAAAAAGCTCCCCACCGCTTTTGCTAGAATTCGGATGGAGAGCTTTATGAGTACTCAGTTATGCTTTTACAAACCTGATGATTTCAGCAAAAGCATCCGGATTATGAACGGCAAGTTCGGCAAGTACCTTGCGGTTGATCGAAATCTGTTTCTTGATGAGTCCGTCGATCAAACGCGAGTACGACAGCCCGTGCAAGCGAGCTGCAGCATTGATACGGGTAATCCACAGTTGACGGAATGTACGTTTCTTGGCTTTGCGATCGCGATACGCGTACTGGTACCCTTTGTCGACCGCGTGCTTGACGACTGTCAGCACTTTACTTCTCGCACCCCAGTAACCTTTCGCTTCAGCGATAATACGCTTGCGACGGCGATGGGAGGCAACTTTGTTTTGCGAACGTGGCATAGTTGCTCTTGGCTCCTATAGTAGAAAAAATGAATCTGTGATTTAAAGTGTTATGCTAACAGCATGAGGCGGATGTTCTTCTCTTCCACGCCCGACACGAGTGTCGAACGGCGCAGATGGCGTTTCCGCTTCGTGCTTTTGCTCGTCAAGATATGGCTGCGGTTCATTTTCCGCCGCTTGATCTTGCCCGTGCCTGTTACACCGAACGTCTTGCAAGCGCCGCGGTGTGATTTCATCTTCGGCATAGTATTCCTTTATGCTTATGGTGTTGGTTTAACTGCTGCAGGTTTTTTCTCGCCGGCTCCGTCAGCCGGCTTTGTTTTAACGGTTTTGTCGGGGACGAGAAGCACGATCATGTTGCGTCCCTCCATGTGGATCGGCTGGTCGATTTTCGCGACGTTCGTCAGCCGTTCCACAAATTTTGTCAAGAGTGTCTCACCCAATTCCTTGTAGGCGATTTCGCGTCCTTTAAAGATGACCGTCGCCTTGACCTTGTCGCCTTCCTCGATGAATGTGAGGGCGTGCTTGGTCTTGAATTCGAAGTCATGTACGTCCGTGTTCGGGTGGAAGCGGAGCTCCTTCACCTGCGAGACATGCTGGTGCTTCTTCTGGAGCTTCTCTTTCTTCGCCAGTTCGTACTTGTACTTCCCGAAGTCCATGATCTTGCAGACAGGCGGTACGGCATTTGGCACGACCTCGATGAGGTCCTTCTCTTTTGCCTGTGCAAGCGCGATCGCTTCGCGCGGCGACATGACGCCGATTTGTTGACCGCCATCGTCGATCACACGGATCATGTCAACTCGAATTTCGTCGTTTAAACGGGGACGTTTTGCTTTAATGCGCGTATCTCCTATACTGTGAGTTGGTGAACAGAATTTTCGTGCAGTATCTGTTTGATGAATTCTTCGAGCGCCATGGCGCCGCTGTCGCCGTGCTTATGCTTGCGGATCGCCACCGTGCCGGCCTCTTTTTCCTTTTCGCCGACGACGAGCATGTACGGCACCTTCTTCATTTCGTGTTCTCGGATCTTGTAGCCGACCTTCTCGTTCCTGTCGTCGAGTTCCGCGCGCACGCCTGCGGCGGCGAGTTTCTCAAAGACGGTTCGCGCATAATCCGCATGCGCGCTCGCGATCGGCAGCACCACCGCCTGCACGGGTGCGAGCCAGACCGGGAATTCGCCGGCGAAATGTTCGATGAGCAGGCCGATGAAGCGTTCCATCGAGCCGAACGGCGCGCGGTGGATGATGACGGGACGATGTTTCTGTCCGTCGGACCCCGTATATTCGAGGTCGAACCGCTCGGGCATGACGTAGTCGACCTGGACGGTGCCCAGCTGCCATTGGCGGCCGATGGCGTCCTTCACGATGAAGTCGATCTTCGGGCCGTAGAACGAGGCCTCGCCGATGCCGATAAAATAGTTCAGGCCCATCTCGTCTGCGACTTCCTTGATCTCGCGCTGCGCGAGGTCCCAGAACTCAGTGTTGCCGCCGTACTTCTCGGCGTTCTTGTCGTCGCGGTACGAGAGGCGCGTCTTGACTTCCATGCCGAACGTTGTGAACACGAGCTGCGTCAGCTCGACGGTGTTCCGGATCTCCTGCTTCAGCTGGTCGTGGGCGCAGTAAATGTGCGCGTCGTCCTGCGTGAATCCGCGCACGCGCGTGAGTCCGTTCAATTCGCCCGACTGCTCATAGCGGTAGACCGTGCCGAATTCGGCGAGGCGCACCGGGAGGTCGCGGTACGACCGCGGCTTCGAGCTGTAAATGTGGTGATGGTGCGGGCAGTTCATCGGCTTCAGCAGGAACTGCTCGCCGTCCTCCATCGTGATCGGGGCGAACTGCGATTCCTTGTAGTACGGATAATGCCCCGACGTCTTGTAGAGATTCAAATTTGCGATGTGCGGTGTCACAACGGACTGGTAGCCGCGCTTGCGCTGTTCGATGCGCAGAAAATTTTCGAGCTGCTCGCGGATCACGGTGCCCTTCGGGAGCCAGATCGGGAGTCCGCCGCCGATCGCGGGCGAGAGCAGGAAGAGTTCCAGTTCCGCCCCGAGCTTGCGGTGGTCGCGGCGCTTCGCCTCTTCGATGCGGAAGAGATGGTCGTCCAGCTCCTGCTTCGTCGGGAACGTGATGCCGTAGATGCGCTGGAGCATCTTGTTTTTTTCAGAGCCGCGCCAATAGGCGCCGGCGATGCTCATGAGCTTGATGAACTTGATCTTGCCCGTGGACGGCAGATGCGGTCCGTAGCAAAGATCCGTAAAATTCCCGTGATGGTACATGCTGATCTGCTGGCCCTTGAACTCGTCGAGCAGCTCGAGCTTGTACGGATCGTTCTTCGCCGTGAAATATTCGACGGCCGCTTCCCACTTCACTTCGGTCCGCTCGTACGGCACGTCGCGTTTCGAGTATTCGACCATCTTCGCTTCGATCGCCTGCAGGTCTGCCTGCGTGAGCGAATGATCGCCCATGTCGATGTCGTAGTAGAAACCGTTTTCGATGGACGGACCGATGCCGAACTTCGTGCCGGGAAACAGGGCCTCGATCGCCTCCGCCATCAGATGTGCGGAGCTGTGCCAGTACGTGTCCTTGCCTTCGGCGTCATTCCACGTGAAAATCTTTATCGCCGCATCCGTTGTCACCGGACGCTGCAGGTCCCACACTTCCCCATTCACGGAAAAAGCGAGGGCATTCTTGGCCAGACCGCGGCTGATGCTCTCGGCGATCTGCATGCCGGTCGTGCCGTGCTCGAAAGGTTTGCTGCTGCCGTCAGGAAACGTAAGTGTAATTGTTGACATTCGCGTATTCGATGGAAATAAAAAATCGGAGCAAAGAAACTCCGATGGGGTCACCAGGTGTCACGATGACAATAGTATACAAAAAAATGCACACTTATGCAATAATTTAGTATCATTTTGATGCTTTCCGCACGCCGAACGGGAACCCCCTGTTGGCGGGAGGCGAGCCGCCGCCCCCCTTAATGGGGCGCGTTTTTAAGCATCTGGCAGATATCGGCTTCAATGCCGAGGCGGGGGTATTCCACGATCCGCCCGATCTCCTTTTCCCCGGAATAGACGATCAATGTGGGAATTCTCGTGACCGCGTTCGCCGTCCCTTCGCCGTTCCCGGAATCTTTCTTCCTGTCCACGCCGTACATCTCGATGCATCCCGGCTCGATCCCGAGGGCATCGAAGGTCTTGAATATCTTCGGGACCTCGGCCTTCGAATCGCCGCACCACGTGCCGATGAAGAGCACGAAGCGCAGCTCCGACGTCCGGGCCCGCAGTTCCTCGAGGGGCTGCGCAGCGGGAGTGTATGTGGAGTAGCCCCGAGCGAACCAGGGGAACGCCGAATCGTTCTCGATCGCCGCGCGTGTGATCCTGCCGACGAGAATCTTCGTCCCGGCAATATCCGTTTCCGTCCGGTACGAGGGTTCGAGTGAGGAACAGGACGCGAGCGCGAGTGATGCCATGAGAATGCCGAAATATTTTATCATAGGAACGCACAGATCGAATCGATGGAATTACTGTACAAAT
>JAVBYH010000301.1 GCA_030824175.1 Bacteroidota bacterium
GGGCGGTGGGTCGAAGCAAAACCGGCACGCGCTCATCGAGATCCCGACGGACGTGCTGCCGAGGCTGGTGACGCTGCCGTCGATCGGCGAGAGCCGGTATCTGATCCTCCTCGAAGACGTCGTGCGGTTCGGGCTTCGGGACGTGTTTCACCTCTTCGAATTCGACTCGATCGAAGCGTACACGATCAAGCTGACGCGCGACGCCGAGCTGGACATCGAGGACGACGTGTCGCAGAGCTACATCAAGAAAATATCACGCAGCCTGAAGCAGCGGAAGGACGGGAGTCCGGTGCGCTTCATCTACGACGCGCAGATGCCGGAGTCGCTGCGCGAGGCGCTGTTCGCCGAACTGAACCTGGACAACGGACAGGACACGCTTGTGGCCGGAGGCCGCTACCATAATTTTAGGGACCTCATGAAGTTCCCCGACTTCTCGCTCGCGCATCTGCGGTACCCCGAGACGCCGAGCCTGCCGCACCCGGGACTGACCGGGGACAAGAGCATCCTGAAGATCCTGCAGAAGCGGGACATCCTCCTGCAGTATCCGTACCAGTCGTTCGACCACGTGATCGATATGCTGCGCGAGGCGGCGATCGACCAGCACGTGCAATCGATCAAGATGACGATCTACCGGGCGGCACGGAATTCGAGCGTGATGAACGCGCTTATCAACGCCGCACGGAACGGCAAGCAGGTGACCGTCGTTGTGGAGCTGCAGGCGCGGTTCGACGAGGAGGCGAATATCGGGTGGGCGAACCGGCTGCAGGACGAGGGCGTGAAGGTGATCTTCGGCGTACCGGGACTGAAGGTGCACTCGAAACTCTGCCTCATCACGCGCAATGAGAAGGGGAAGAAGGCGTTCTACGCGCTCATCGGGACGGGCAATTTCAACGAAGACACGGCGCGCATCTACAGCGACCACAGCCTGTTCACCGCGCATCAGGGCATCGCGAAGGAAGTGCACAAGCTGTTCGATTTCTTCGAGAGCAATTACAAGACGGCGTCGTTCAGGCACCTCATTGTGGCACCGTTCGACATGCGCTCGGGGCTGATACGGAACATCCGCCGGGAGACGAAGGCGGCGCGCGACGGGCACGAGGCACATATCTTCCTGAAAATGAACAGCCTCGTGGATGCGAAGGTCATCAGCAGCCTCTACGAGGCGTCGCAGGCCGGCGTAAAGGTGCGGCTCATCGTGCGCGGGATGTTCGCGCTGCGCCCGGGCATTGAAGGCCTGAGCGAGAACATCGAGGCCATCAGCATCATAGATAAGTACCTCGAGCACTCGCGCATTTACACGTTCTTCAACCGGGGGGAGCCGCTCTATTATCTGTCCTCCGGCGACATCATGCCGCGCAACCTGGACCAGCGCGTGGAGGTGACGTGCCCGATCTATGACCCGGCGATACAGAAGGAGCTCGAGGACTTCATTCGGATACAGTGGAGCGACACTGTGAAGGCGCGGATGTTGGACCGTGACTCGACCAATGTGAAGCGCGCGGCTTCGAACGGCGAGCCCGTGCGGGCGCAATACGAGATGTACAATCATCTGCTCAACACTACAAGGGAATGACAAAAATGAAATTTGCAGCAATCGATATTGGTTCGAACGCGGTGAAACTGCTGCTTGCGCGCGTTCTCGACACGGACACTGTGCCGTACTTCAAGAAGGAATCGTTCGTCCGCATGCCGATACGTCTCGGCGACGACGTGTTCTCGACGCGCAGGATATCGCAGGGCAAGGCCGAGGCGCTCGTGAAGACGATGGACGGCTTCAGGCTGCTCATCGATGCGTACGGCGCCATCGAGTACATGGCGTGCGCGACCTCGGCGATGCGCGACGCCGAGAACGGCGAGGAGATCGCGGCGGAGATCCGGCGAGTGACGGGCATCGAGCTCCAGATCGTCGACGGGGCTCGCGAGGCGCAGATCATCTACTCGAATCATGCCGAGAACGCCTTCGATTCGGAGGGGGTGTCTCTCTACGTCGACGTCGGCGGCGGCAGTACCGAGGTCAGCTTCATGAAGAAGGGTGTGTGCCTCGACTCGCGCAGCTTCCAGATCGGCACGATCCGCATTCTGCAGGGGCAGATCGCGGCCGACGACTGGAAACCGATGCGGACCTGGCTGAAGGAGACCGTGAACGGCTCCGGCTCGCCAGTGATCATCGGTTCGGGCGGGAACATCAACAAGGTGTTCAGGCTCGCGCGCAAGAAGGACGGCAAACCGCTCACGCAGAAAAAACTGACGACAATCTATGAGATGCTCACCGGGTTCTCGTACGACCAGCGCATCAGGCTGCTGGGACTGCGGCCCGACCGCGCGGATGTGATCGTGCCTGCGTGCGAGATCTTCCTCTCGATCATGAAGTGGACGGGGAGCGATACGTTGTATGTGCCGCAGATCGGGCTTTCGGACGGGCTCGTCCACATTCTCTACGAACGAACGCTCTTGCAGCAGGGCGTGCGGCCCGAGCCTACCGGGGCTGCCGGGGCGGAGACGGTGGTGGAAGACTATCCCGAAGCGTCGGAAACGGCGGCGGGGCCGGTCACGGACTGACCAGGACGCCGTTGACAGAGGCATAAATCCCGCATATTGGCCCGAAATGGCCGGTCTGCGGTTTTTTTGTTGCCTGTTGCTGCCGTAGGTTATGGCCAGGGCACGACGCGTGCGCCGACGCGTGTGCGGTTGTACATGAAGGGAATGGATTCGTCGGTGTCGGGAACGGGGATGGTGAGGTGCAGCGTGTCCCGGTTTGCGGAAATGCGGTACTGGCCGATGGCGGAGAATGTCGTGACGAAGTTGGGGATCCGGTAGACCATATGAAAGTGAATATCCTCGCCCTCGGTCTTGAGAATAGGAAGGATGATCGTGCCGCGCTTCACCGTGTCCGCACGGTTATACCAGGCCGCGACGAGCCGGGCGTCGATCGGGTCGCCGTCGCCTTCCACAGACAGGTCCTTCTTGCAGGAAGAGAGGATGACGGCGCTGCAGACTGCGGCAAAAAATTTGATGAGGGGGATGTGTTTCATAGTAGAATCCTCGCTGCGCTCTTAATGACAAATTAATCGCTCAGAATGGCACAGTTCCTCCTTTGAAAAGCCGGGAATGATTTTAGGGGCCGGGATGTTTAAAAAGACTCAAAGCAGAGCCACACCGCGATATTCATTTCGACAGATCAACGACGCAAGGGGGAGCCATGCGTGAAGAGATCATCCATCCCGGCAAATTAGCGATGTTCGTGCGGTCGCTGAAAGAACGGAGATTGTTGGCGAGGCTTGTCCGTTCGCTCAAGACGCGTGGGCTCAAAAAAACATTCGCCGCATCGCTCACACTCAGGGAGTACTATTTCGATTTTCTGTACGGAACGGATACGATGACGTGGGTGGACAGGGATGAGATGGGCATCGATGACGCCGCACGGCAGCATGCGGTGCTCTACCAGCCGAGCACATCGATCCCCGTGCGGAAGATACTGACGTCGCTGAACATCCCTCCCGGCAGTGTGTTCGTGGATCTCGGGTGCGGCAAGGGACTGATATTGTTCATCGCATCGACACTCGGATTCAGGGAGGTGCGTGGCATTGAAATTTCACCGCTGCTGTGCGCGATCGCCCGGAAGAACTGCGAGCTGTTTCGGAGGAAGAAGAAGCCGGCTGCCGAGATCACCGTCATCGAATCGAATGTCCTCGACTATGCGATGCGGGATGATGAAGACGTGTTCTACATGTTCAATCCGTTCGACGCGCATGTGCTGGAGCGGATGATGAGGAACATCGATGCGTCGATTGCGCGGAGGAACAGGAGGGTGGTGATCATCTACAACAATGCCAAGTACAGGGAGTGCATCGTGAATGTGCTGAGGCCGACGGAGACGAAGGTTTTTATGATCGGTGTGCAGGAGTTTGTTGTGTACACGATAGAAAGGGATGAAAAGAAACACTAACCGCAGGGGAAAAAAGGGCGAAACGTCGTTTCGCCCTACGGTGCACCGATTGGATAATAATCCGCATAGTACAATACTCTCCACCATTTCCGCGTTGATTAACCTTTTTACAAATCCGTTTTTTCAATATTTCAGGTTGTAATATTTACACTCAAACGTAACACATTGTAAATCAACTCGTTACGTTTTGCTCGTCAAGCCAGGAAGAATTGGCACGTGCTTTGAATGTTATCACGGTATCCACCAATCAATAAAGGATCACCGTGAAATCATTCATGCATTCAACGATCGGCTTCATCGCCCTGCTCATCGCATTCACAATTTCCGATGCACCGGCACAGCAGCAGTATAATGACGTGGCACTCATCGTCAATTCGAATTCCACCGTCTCGGGACAAATCGGCACATACTTCGCAGCGCACCGTGCCATTCCTTCCACAAACATCATCACAATCGCCGTGCCGACCGCGGAAGAGATCACGGATGCGGAATTCGCGAATCTTCGCAAGCAGGTGGAAGACATTATTACGGCCCGCGGTTTGACAACGAAGCTTAATTATCTCGTGACCACGAAGGGCATGCCCTTGAAGGTGAAGCGTGCGGACATGTGGGCGAGCGCCTCCGTTGAGAGCGAACTGAGCCTCATCCTCGGCGCGTACGCCTCGAGCATCGGCGGCACAAGCCGCATTGCATCGCCTTATTACGGGTCGAAGACCGACTTTACGCGCGGCGCGTTCGGCATCTATCTCGTGACGCGCCTCGACGGCTACACTGTCAGCGACGTGTACGGACTCATCGACCGCTCGTCGATGGTGCCGGCGGTGATTCCCGCCGCGGCAAAGTTTGTGCTGGACGCGGATCCGGTATGGAATACGAACGCGCCGCTGCTCAATACGAATCTTGCGACGGCGTCGACGATACTGAAGGCGAGGGCCATGACTGTGACACTCGATCAATCATCGACGTATTTGACGAGTCAGACGGGCGTGATGGGCTACGCAAGCTGGGGAAGCAACGACAACAACTGGGCCGCGGTGACGACGAACGCAACACAAAAGAACACGTATCTGCCCGGTGCGATCGGCGAGACGTACGTATCGACAAGCGGACGGAGTTTTACGACGGGGCTTACATACGGGCAGTCGGCCGCCGCGGACATGATCGCAGAGGGCATCACGGCCGTGAAGGCGTATGTGTACGAGCCGTTCCAGACGGCGATGGCGGATGCGGGCAAGCTGTTCCCGATGTACGCCGAAGGGTATACTGTGGCGGAGGCGTTCTACAGTTCGTCGAAATACCTGTCGTGGATGGATGTCGTGATCGGCGATCCGAAGGGGCGCATGGTGAATTCGGCGCACAACTCGAGCGCGCTTCCGGTGGAACTCGTGTCGTTCACCGTGGCGGCAGGCACAGCCGGTTCGGTATTGAAATGGAACACAGCGACGGAGAACGGCAATTACGGATTCGAGATCGAACGCAAGGGCGGCACGCAGTCGCTCTACGTGAAGATCGGATTTGTGGCGGGCGCCGGCACGACAAGCGCGCCGCACTCGTATACGTTCACCGATCCGACGGGGACGAACGGAACCTACACATACCGACTGAAGCAGATCGATACGGACGGGCAGTTCGTATACAGTGGCGAGATCACGCTTGCCACCGTGACGGGTATCGAGACCGTTTCGGGCGTGCCGACGGAATTCGCCATGGGGCAGAATTATCCGAACCCGTTCAATCCGACGACGCAGATCAATTTTTCGCTGGCGAACCTCGAACGCGTGCACCTCGCGGTGTACGACGCGCTTGGCCGCGTGGTGGAGACGCTCGTGAACGACCAGCTGCCGGCGGGAAATTATTCGGCGCGATGGAATGCGGCGAACATGCCGAGCGGGGCGTATTTCTACAGGATCACGGCGGGAACATTTACGAGCGTGAAAAAGTTGATGCTGCAGAAATAAGGTCGGTGCGGCAAAGAGCAAGAAGGGCGAGATAAATCTCGCCCTACATAAAGCGAAAATCAACACGGCGGGGGCGTATTTTTATACGCCCCTGCCGTGTTTTATGTTACGATGTCTGTAAATTAGAACATTCTAACTTGACTATTTTCAGATTTCATATAACTTTGCATAGTAAGCTGTTTACAGGAAATATTCCGCTGTCGTACGAACTACGCATCACCGAGAGAGCTGTACGAAGGGTCCTGGATAGGATAGGCGTCGGCATCACCTCAGAATAAAAGTCCACCAATAGAGCGAGTCAGAGACAACGTCCACGTTGAATCGTTTGGCCGGCTTCACTTCCGTATACATTCTATGCAACACCTGAAGAGCTGTAAGGAGAGTCCTGGAGTCGTCGGGGGAACCGTCACTTCGCTGTACTAATTATATCGATACCGGCGCGCGAGGGATTGCGCGCGAATGATGAGCATGTGTGAACAATGCTGCGGGTGAGGTATGTCCGGAGGGTCCGGACGCATGTTGTGTAAAGGGCGCGGCTGTGTGCGTGAACACGTCACAGGGGCGTGCACAAGAGACTGAAACCGGAGGGGAACCGCATGGTGATGCATGAAGCGTTCATCGATACAATCGAGAGGAAGACGGCGGTCGTGGGAGTGATCGGCCTGGGATATGTGGGGCTCCCGCTCATCCTGTGTTTCGCGGAAAAAGGTTTCACGACGATCGGGTTGGATATCGACGGCAAGAAGACGGCGGCGTTGATGGGGGGAGAGTCGTACATCAGGCACATCCCGTCATCGCGCATCCAGGCTGCGGTGGAGGGCGGATTATTCACGGCGACGACGGATTTCTCGATGGCGGCCCGCTGCGACGCCGTGCTCATTGCCGTGCCGACGCCGCTGAACAAAAACCGCGAACCGGACGTGCAGTACATCGTTGCCGCCTGCGAGGCCATCGCGCCGCATGTGCGGAAGGGGCAGCTCATCGTGCTCGAATCGTCCACGTATCCCGGCACGACGGATGAAGTGATGATACCGATCCTCGAGCGCGGGGGTTTGAAGGTGGACAGGGACTTTTTTGCGGCCTTCTCGCCCGAGCGCGAGGATCCGGCGAACAAAGATTTCCGCACCGAGACGATCTCGAAGGTCATAGGCGCGACATCGCCGCAGGGGCTGGCCGCGGCCGAAAAATTGTACGGGCAGGTCGTGGTGACCACGGTGCCGGTGTCGTCCACAAAGGCCGCCGAGGCGACGAAACTCGTGGAGAATATTTTCCGTGCTGTGAACATCGCGCTCGTGAACGAACTGAAGACGACGTTCATGAAAATGGGCATCGACGTATGGGAAGTGATCGACGCGGCGAAGACGAAGCCGTTCGGGTTCATGCCGTTCTATCCCGGACCGGGGCTCGGGGGGCACTGCATACCGATCGATCCGTTTTATCTCACCTGGAAGGCGCGGGAGTTCGGCGTCTCGACGAAGTTTATCGAACTCGCCGGCGAGATCAACAACGCGATGCCGGATTTCGTCGTGCACAGGGTGATGGAAGTGCTCAATGAGAGCGGAAGGTCGTTGAAGGGGGCGCGCGTGCTTGTGCTGGGACTGGCGTATAAGGCGAACGTGGACGACATGAGGGAGTCGCCCACGTTCCACCTTTTCGATCGGCTCGAGGCGGGGGGGGCGATCGTCGACTATAATGATCCGTACATTCCGGTCATTACGGAGACGCGCGAGCATGCGCGCTATACGGGCCGCAGGTCCGTGCCGGTGGCGGCGGGGTATGACCTCATGCTCATCGCCACCGCGCACGATGAGTACCGGAGCATCGACTTTTCCCGGTTCCACATCCCGATCGTAGACACGAGAAATGTCCTGAAGGGGACATCGCCGTGTTTTCATAAAGCATAGAAGAGGCACCAGCCATGATCTCTGAAATTCGTTCCCACCAACGAAGAGGAGAGGAGCAGCTGTTCAACCTGCAGCATGAATCGATGTTCCAGCAATATGTGGGCATCGTCATCCGCAGGAAATGGACCGTGCTCGCCATTTTCAGCGTCGTCTTCAGTGCCATAGCCATCTACACTTTCACCGCGGTTCCGATGTACGAGGCGAGTTCGCTCGTGCTCATCGATGTTCGGGAGGCGGACAACGCGAATCCACTTTCCGATGCGGAGGGAACGGCGACGGCAAACAAGATCACGAACGAACTTGAAGTGATGAAGTCGACGAGCAATATCGTCTCTGTGGCGCAGTCGCTGCTGGCGAGGAAGTACCTGGATCCCGCATCGAAGACGATCCTTCCCATTATCAGGCCGGATGCGGGAGAGGCACCGAGCGACTCGATCCTGTCCGAACAGGCCGTCGTCGGAAGAGTGAAGAAAGCCGTGGAGTTCGTACCGATCCGCGAGTCCGACGTCATCAAGATCACCGCGAAGAGTTCCGATCCGAGAGAGGCCGCCCTCATCGCGAACCTCTACACGGCGACGTATTCGTCGCACAACATGTCTCTCAGCCGCACGCGAACCCAGGCGCTGAGGGAGTTCCTGGAAGGCCAGCTCATTGCGAAGCGGTCGGAGCTCGACACGACGGAGAACGAGCTGCAGCGATACATGCGGCAGACGGGCATCGTCTCGCTCGACGCCGAGGCGAGCAGGAGCGTGGAGCATCTGGCGCAGCTCGAGGCGCAGCGCGACGGGCTCGCGGTCGACAAGCATTCGCTGCAGAAGACGCTCACATCGTACCAGGAGGAGCTCGCGAGGCAGGAGCCGAACGCCGCGCGGTCGATCGGAGAATCGAACGACAGCTACATCAAGCTGCTCCAGGAGCAGCTCGGGAAGCTCGAAGTGCAGCGGGATGTGACGATCGCCCAGAATCCGACGATGGTGCAGCAGAAGCTCTACTCGGACAAGCTCGAAGAAATCAACAGCCAGATCGATGAGATCAAACGACGCCTCGACGCCCGAACGAAGCTCTATTTGAAGTCGGTGCTGCCGGGCGGGCTGGACCAGACTTCGCCGAACTCTTCGTACCTCTCGCAGCTGAAGGCGAAGATCATCGATCAGCAGATCGCGCTGCAGGGCATAGACGCGCGCATACACGCCATCGATGCGGTGATCGGCGACAGCGAACGGAAATTCAATCTGATCCCCGCCAAGAGCATCAACCTCGCGCGCCTGCAGCGTTCGCGGATGAGCACCGAGAAGCTCTTCCTCCTTGTGGAGGAAAAATTCAACGAGGCGGCGATCAAGGAAAAATCGGTGTTCGGGAGCGTGAACGTCGTGGACAAGGCAAGCGTGCCCACGATGCCGGTGAGTCCGCGTATCGTCCTGAATCTCGCCGTCGGCGTGCTGCTCGGGTTCGGGCTCGGCATGGGGTACGTGCTCGTGCGCGCGATGCTGGACCGGTACATCCGGACGCCGGAGGACCTGAAGCGATGCGGTTTCGTGCCGCTCTCGACGATCTCCACGATGAACGGGGAGATGAAGAAGATCGAGCAGGAGATCGCCGCGACAAAGATCAAGCGTTTCCTCGATCCGCATCTCATCGCGTACTACCGTCCGCTTTCGCCGATGGCCGAATCGTACCGGCATCTCAGGGCGAAAGTGCAGTACGTGCATGTGGACAAGCCCATCCGGTGCATCGTCGTCTCGAGCTGCAATCCGAAGGAGGGGAAGACGACGACGACGGCGAACCTCGCCGTGACGTTCGCGCAGACGGAGCGGAAGGTGCTCGTTGTCGATGCGGACATGCGCCGATCGTCGCTGCACGTGATGTTCGGACTGCGGAACCTCACTGGTCTGAACGAGCACCTGTTCGGCAAGATGACGGCCGATGAGGTGATACAGAAGGACGTGCTGCCGAACCTCGACGTGCTCACGTGCGGGCTGATACCCCCGAACCCGGCGGAGATCCTCGGCTCGAAGCGGATGCGCGACTTTATCGTGCAGATGAAGCAGCGGTACGACATGATCATCTTCGACGCGCCGCCGCTGCTTGCGGTAACGGACGCGGCGGTGCTCGCCACGGAGGCGGACGGGGTGCTGCTCGTGGCGTCGTCGGGAAACACGCATGCTGCCGGACTCGAGCGCATCGCGGAATTTCTGACGAGTGTGGGCGTGAAGCTTCTCGGCGTCGTGCTCAACAGGTTCGACGCGAAGCGTGAGTATGGCAACACGTACTCGAGCTATGCGAGCTATCACTACGGGTACTACGGATACGATCTCGGTGACAACAAGAAAAAGGGGGAGCGGAGGCTCAATGCCTGACCGCGCCCGCCGCACACACTCGAACGAAACAGGGAGTGCAATGAACAATACGCCCGTTCATCTCGGCATCATCGGCTGCGGCCGGTGGGGCATCAACC
>JAVBYH010000278.1 GCA_030824175.1 Bacteroidota bacterium
AGGTGGAGGCGGGCATCGGTCTTGCGAAACCCGGGTATTCGGCGAGCTCCGTCGTGGCCGGGCAGGAAGTCTTCGTGCCGCTCGAGGGACTCATCGACCTCGGCGTGGAACACGGACGCCTCGAGAAGGAGATCGCGCGGCTCGAGGGCCAGGTGCGCGGCGTGCAGGCGAAGCTCGGCAATGCAACCTTTGTCGCGAAGGCGCCCGCGGACGTGCTCGAGAAGGAGAACGACAAGCTCCGGAATTTTTCGGAGACGATCGCGAAGCTCCGCGCCAGCCTCGGGCAGCTGCCGAAGTGACACGACGATGACATCGTGCGGCACCTGTAGGGCGAAACGGCGTTTCGCCCAGGTTCAACCAATGTACTGTCGTTCATGCGGGCGAAATATCATTTCGCCCTACCATTTTATCAATCAGCACACACCATATGACACAACAGGAACTCGAAGAGAAATACGCCGCCTTATTTCAGGACGCCGATTTCGCCGCCGTCTGCGGCTCGGAGGCGGAGAATCCGCTTGAGGAGGTCAGCTTCCCCACGGAAGTCTTCCAGCTTGCCGGCATGATAGACCACACAATCCTTAAGGCCGAGGCGACACCGGAGCACATCCGCGTGCTCTGTGAAGAGGCGAAGCAGTACCGCTTCGCGAGCGTGTGCGTGAACGCGGCATATGTACCGCTGTGCAAAGAGCTGCTCGAGGGCACGGGTATCGATGTCTGCACGGTGGTCGGGTTCCCGCTCGGTGCCACAAGCACGATCGCGAAGGCGTGCGAAACCGAACAGGCGCTGAGGGACGGCGCGACGGAGATCGACATGGTGATCCAGATCGGGCTGATGAAGGCTCGGTCGTACGCGTACATCCTCGCGGACATCACTGCAGTGGCAGCGGTGACGCACCTGCAGCATGCAAAGCTGAAGGTCATCCTCGAAACGTGCCTGCTCACCGACGAGGAAAAGATGAAGGCGTCGCTTCTTGCGAAAAAGGCCGGAGCCGATTTCGTGAAAACATCGACGGGATTTTCGACCGCAGGCGCTACCGCGAATGATATCCGTCTGATGCGCAGCGTGGTGGGATCGGTGATGGGCGTGAAAGCGTCGGGGGGAATCAGGACGACGGACGACGCGGTGTCGATGGTGCTTGCCGGCGCGTCGCGCATCGGCGCCAGCGCCGGCATCGCGATCGTGAAGGGACTCGCCTCGCGGTGACAGGAGCGCCCGGCCCGAATCTCGCAGACGGCCGATATATTTTTTCAGGCTCACGCGCCCGCCGCCGGCGGACGTCAATTGGGAACAACATTATGAAACGATCATCCATCCTCCTACTGATCTTCGCGCTCGGACTCTCCTACATGCTCCAGGGCTGCACGGCATCGAGCGAACTCGAGGAAGAGACTGCAGACCAGGAGATGCCTGCTGCAGAGGCACCTGCACCGACGCCCGCACCGGTGAAACAGGCCCAGCCCGCGCAGACGCACAAGCAGGGATTCACGACGAAGGAAGATACAATCGAGGTGGAGTCGGCGCAGCGAAACCACAGACCCGGATACCCCCCTGCTGTGACGGCTCGCCGCACTGCCGGTGCACCGACATACCGCGTGCAGGTCGGCGCATTCAAGGTAGAGGCGAACGCACAGCGTGCCGCCGGAAGGCTCGCCAAACGCTATCGGAAACCCTCCGCCTGTTATTTCGACGAAGCGGTCAAGCTGTTCAAGGTGACGGTCGGAACTTTTTCAACGGAAAAGGATGCACTGACATTTGCCAGGGCGATGAAGAAAAAATATCCTAAGGAGTATAAGGGCGTGTGGGTCGTACGGAGCGCGGAATGAAGCGTATGGCGGTGACTCTTCGCATGGGCGCTGGGCTTTCAGCACTCGTGCTTGCGCTGTTCCTCTTCCCGACGGCATGGACGCATCCGGCGTCGGGCATGCCCGGCGCACAGGGCGGCGCTTCCGGCGACACACTCGCCAGGCGGAGCGAAAAGCTGCTTTTCTACGAACGCTCGTTCCGACCCTCCACGTATGATGCTCCGATGCCCGCGCAGACGCCATCAGGCACGCCCGTCCGGGCATCGTCGGCTCCCGCCTATCTCTCACTGGCAGCACCGGAGACGGTTCAGGGGTTCCGCATTCAAGTGATCAATACGAACAGCTATGAGGAGGCGGCCGCCACTCGCAATACGCTCCTGGCGGCATTCGACACGTGGTGGGTGTATGTGATGTTCGATACGCCGACGTACAGGGTGCGCATGGGCGATTTTGCGTCGCGACTCGCTGCAAAACGAGTATTGGAACAGGTGCAGACGAAAGGCTTTCCCAATGCGTGGCTCGTACCGGACAAAGTGGTGTTGCATCTGGCGCCCCGCCTCCCGCTCCCCGAGCCCATAGACAGCGCACTTGTAGAATGACCCGGAGCCGCACAGCGGCGGCACCGCTTACCGCAGGATGGCGCCTTCGACAGGCCACCGCGCCCGCACCTTGATCGTATCGCGTCCGATAAGAAAAGGCTCCGATGCCCTGTACGGATACACGCGTCCCGCATCCAGCGCTCCGTTCCTGTTGTGATCGCTGAACACACGAAGTGCGTACATTCCCTCGTCGAGCATCGGGAATGAGAATGTCCGATCCTTCCTCATCACCGTTCGCACACTCTTCTCCTGTTTTCCCGTCGTGTTCACCGCTTCCGCGACAACGCTCGACGTATCGGCGAATGCGTCGGCCGTCACGACACCGTCGATGCTGCCAAAATTATCCGGATCGACAGTGCCGTAACGGAACACGGTTACGCTGTCCTTCCATCCTCTCCCCGAGAGGCTTATCACAGAGTCCATGCGCAGACGCAGCGCGTAGCGGCTCCTGATCTCGAGCGGCTTCACCGGCTGCAGCATAACACCGGCGCTCGATGTGCGCCTCAGCGTGAACGGCACGGACACCGAATCCCCGAGCCGGAATGTGAGTGCCCCGTTGATCGCCGGGGAAAGTGCGTCGGAAAAATCGAACCGGAATGTATCGTCGATGCGGACGCGCACCGAGGTGTCGCGTACTGTCGACACGACGAGGCGTGGAGCCGCGGTATCGGGCGTGCCGGATCCGCGAAACGACACTGAGCGCGCGAGCGCGGAGACCGGATGCGCGGCCAGATCGAACACGCCGTCGACATGCACGCGGTACCCTGCGTCCTTCTCCTGCACAGCCGTGCGGAGCGCGACGGACAAGGAGCGGGCCGGATCGGGAAGGAAGACGTGCGTCACGCCGAGCGCGCGCAGCGTCAGCGTATCGACGATTGAAAACCTGCCCGGTGCGATCCGCGTCGTATCGAGCTGCTCGTTGAACGTGAGCACGAGCGTGCGTGCGGTGCGCGCATCCGCCGTGAGGAGGCGCGGTGCTGAGGTGTCCTCCAGAGCGATCGTGAAATTGCAGCCGTCACGCAGCGTGTCCGCCGCGGTCAGGACGATATCGCGCGTGAGCGTGCCGGCGGCGTCGACCTCCGGGTTATACAAAAGGTCGCGGTATTCGTCCCTCACGGCGAAGAGTCTGTATGTGCCCCAGGCGAGATGCGAGAGCGCGTATGTGCCGCCGCGGCCCGTCTGGTTGATGTAATCGGGCTTCAGAGTCGACGGGTTCAGCGTATCGGCATCGAGCGAGTCCAGCCTGTACGCGAAGACCATGACGCCTTCGGGTTTCGCATCGACGACGCGGCCGGCGATCGTACCGCGGTCTATCACCGCCCCGGTCGAAAAGGCGAGCGTGTATGCATCGGCCATGCGGTTGCCGTTATGCACGTCCTTTACGTCGGTCCCGATCGTGATCACGTACGTCGTGTTGCCCCGAAGCGCGCTGGGGAACAACAGCTCCAGTTCCCGTCCGCTCCATTGATACTCCACATCGCTCACGAACGGAGAGATGAACACGGCATCCTCGACGGACCGTCGGTCGACATATTCGCTGAATTCAAAGGCGACGCGGTTGTCGCGGAAGCCGACGGCGTTCGGCGCGGGATACACCGAAACGATCTCCGGCGCCTCCGTATCGGCAGGACCGCCTTCGGGGGGCTGCTGGCCGGCGCAGCCCGCCAGGAGCAGCGCACAGACGACGCCAACGGCGGAGAAGAATGTAAAACGGGTCATGGGCTCGGTTTATGTTATTGTAGGGGAAAACGGCGGTTCGCCCGATCGTTTACGAAAATAGAAATAATTTGACCGAGAAGAAAGCATTCTTGTTTTTCGGCGCCGAATATGGTAACTTTTATCAGAACACTACTATCACGATCGTGAAAGGATCGACTGCATGAGAATGCGTTTGAACATCCTGCTGTGCTGCATGCTGGCGGGTACGGCGGAAGTGCTGCATGCCCAGACCACAGTATATGAATTTTTACGCAACGACGTCAGCGCGCGCGCCGCGGCGATGGGCGGCAGCTTTGTCTCCGTCATCAACGATCCGTCCGCGACATTTTACAACCCGGCAACGCTCGCCACGGTGAAGGAATCGGAGGCGTCGTTCGGATACGGGAAGCACCTGCTGGACATCAATTCGGGATTCGCATCGTACGACCGGAACGTCGAGGGCGTCGGCATGATGCACGCCGGCATCCAGTATTACAGCTACGGTTCGTTCGACGAATACGACGTGAAGGGCGACAAGCTCGGGACGTTCGGGGCGTCGGACCTCGCCTTCTCCGTAAGCATGGCTCGCGAGCTCGATGAGAATCTCTACTACGGCGTCACGGCGAAGCTCATCCACTCCTCCATCGCCGAAGCGGCATCGACCGGATTCGCCGGGGATGTCGGCATACTCTACGTGCTTCCCGGAAAGAATCCGGTCACGCTCGGCGCCAGCGTCTCGAACATCGGTACGCAGCTCTCCACATATGCGGGCACGAGGGAGACACTGCCGCTCGACGTCACGATCGGCGCCACGGTGAAGCCCGAGCATCTTCCATTCCTGCTGAGCCTCAACCTGCACAAGCTTACGGACAAGCAGGAGAACTTCGGCGAACACTTCAAACAGTTTTCGTTCGGCGGAGAATTGCAGCTTGGCAAAGCCGTGAAGTTCCGCATCGGTTACAGCAACGAACGGCGCCGCGAGCTGAAGATCGAAACATCGTCGGGCATGGCGGGATTTTCGTTCGGCGGAGGGATCGCGCTCGATAAGGTGCGGTTCGATTACGCGTATTCATCGTTCGGAAAGATCGGCAGCCTCAACAGGATCACCGTAGGCCTCAGCCTGTAACACCGCGCGTGCGACGCATCGGGGACGGCACGCACGCCGCCCCCGATGTGTGCCACCTCTCACACTCCCACAATCGACTTCACGAACATCGCGCTCATGTAGAACAGGAGCATTCCCACGAACACGAACACCGGTATCACCCTGTTCTTTGAATGGTTGATTTCGGGGATGAGGTCGCTGGCGCCGACATAGAGCGCCGACCCGGCCGAGAACGCGAATGCGAATCCCGTGACCTGCGCGTCCACATTCTGCAGGAAGAAGATCATCAGGATGCCCAGCATGGTGCTCAGACCGATGCCGGCCGAGGCGAGGAGCGCCGTTCGTTTCGGGTGGTGCGCCGCGAGCATGATCGAGGCGATGGTGAGCCCTTCGGGAAACTTGTGGAGGAGGATGGCGAAGAAGATCATGACGCCGAGTTCGAAGTTATAGAGCATGCCGGCGGAGATCGCCAGGCCGTCGAAGAACGCATGGATAAAGAGTCCGCCGAACGCCGAATAGCTGGCGACCTTCGAGATCATGACATCGTGGTGCGTCTCCTCGCCGAAATGCAGATGCCCGACGATCGTGTGCTCGACGAGGTGAATCACACTGAAGCCGAGGAGTATCCAGATGGGCGCCGAATCGCCGATACCCTCCAGGCTCTCGGGGATAAGCTCGACGATGACGAGCGCCAGCAGGAAGCCCGCGCCGAGGGCGAGCAGGTATTCCTGGACGCGTTTGGGCATCGTACTCTTGAGCACGACGAGGCTGCCGCCGACGATTTCGGCCGCAGAGGCGAGCAGGCCGGCTGCGATGATGATGAGTGTCTGTTCCATGCTGTTGTGTTCCTTCGTGTCGCCGGTGCGCCTGCACGCGTCGCCGTCACTGTTTGACGTAGGGCGACGCGCTATACCGTTCGGCGAGATCGTGCGTGCTTTCGTAGTTCCTCATGGCGAGGACTTTCTGATATTGGGAGAGCGCCTCGCCGCGTTTCAATTGTACATCGTAGATCATGCCGATCTTCAGGTTCGCCAGCGGCATGAAGCCCGATTCCTTCTTCACATCGAGGCGGCGGCACAGCGCGTCGCACGCGTAGAAATGCGCGAGCGCCGCGTCGAACTGTCCGAGGTTCATCTCGGCGACGCCAAGATAGTAGCGGGCCTCGCGCCTGCTCGTGTCGCCGTAGCCCACGAAATTCTTCGCGCACCGGTCCAGGATGTCCTGGTACACTTTCTTCGTTTCCGCCCAGTGCGAGAGGTTCACGTAGCAGCGTCCGAGGTAGCGGTGCATCATCACGTTCTTCGGATAGCGTTCAAGGAGCGCCCGTCCCACCTCGATGCCCTTGTCGTATTGCTTCTCGTAGGCGTAATAGAGCTGCAGGAGGAAGTAGTTGGCCTCCGTTGCGGCGTAGCGCGCGTGACGGCCGGCCTCGATGAGCTGTCGTATGCCCCGCTGCCTGTCGCCTGTGGGGAAGAAGACCATGAGCGGTTTCACGACGGGATACTGTTCCGGGATGACCGCAGCGTAATAATTATAGATGCCAATGCCGAGAAGAATATCGTAATTGTCGGGTGCGATCTTGTATGCGCGCTGCACGATGGGCAGCGCCTGGCGGCCGTCGTTCGCGGCCTTCATCCAGCTGCCGCGGTGACCGTACAACCGTCCGCGAAAACCGAGCGCGCCGCCTTTGAAGAAAAGCGCCGCGACGTCGTTCTCGTCCTTCTCGAGCATCTCGTCGCACATGTCGATGACTTCGTCGAGCTTGTCGACGAAGCCGTCGTCGAGCGATTCGTTGTCGATGTCGAGCACGATGCGCGACCAGTCCACCATTGCGAGGAAAAATTTACCCGAGGGGTGGCCCGGATAGCGCGCGGAGAGCACGCGGAATTCCGTTTCGGCCGTCTCGAACTCCAGATTATAGACGGCCGCGATGCCGCGCTGCGCGTGCGCCTCGTAGTCCGCATCGTCGATCCATTGCGCTCGCGCTCCAGGCGCCGCAAGAACGAGTGCCGCAAGGATTATCAGGCCATATGTGCGTATCGTTCGTTTCATTCCGGCACGATGCCGGGCGCCGGCGGGTCGATCTGCGCCCCAGGCGCGACAGGTTCGAACGGCGCCGGTGCATGAATCCACGCCGCGGCAGAGGCCCTGACGTGGGGCGCGTACCAGATGTACGCCGTTCCCGCGAACAGGAGCACTGTCGCAAGCGCCCCGCCCTCCGGGCCGAACTGGCCGCCGGTGAACCAGGCGGGACCGTTGTCGTACAGCACTCCGAGCTGGTTGTCGTGCAGCTTCAATCCGCTCACCGGGAATGAAAAAATTGTGCTCTGAAAAAAATTCCACGAAAAATGCAGGCCGATCGGCATCCATAGGCCGCGCGTCTTAAAATACGCGGCCGAAAGCCAGACACCCGCAAGGGCGATATTCGCAAGCGCCACCGGGGTAACGTCGGGATTCTTCATATGGACGAAGGCGAAGAACACGGCGAAGACGAGCACGGCAATGAGCTTCGAGGTGCCCTCAACCAATGATTGGAAGAGATATCCGCGGAAGAGCAGTTCCTCGCCGAATCCGACGATGGCGAATTCGAGCATGCCAAACCCGATGATCGATGCCATCTGTTCGGGCGGAAGCGGTTTGATGCTGAAGGATGCGAACCCGAATCCGAGGTTGACGGCGAAGATCACCGACATCATGAACGTGCCGAGCCCGATACCCTGGGCGAGTTCAACGAGCGTCCGATCATGAATGCCGAATCCCACCGAGGCAAGCGGACGCCTCTCGAAAAACCGGCACATCGCCCACGTCAGACAGAAGAGCACGAAGTAAAGAATGCCCAGCATCAGCGTATTCGATCGGACGATCCCCGATTGCGTGAAGAGCGGCACGACAAGGGCCATCACTCCGGCGTTCAGGAGCATGAAGGCGCCCATGAATACGGCCATACGCCAGCCGGCGCGCATCCGCGCGTCGGCTGGATTTACGAAAATAGATTTAAATGTCATATGAGGAAGCGGAAAAGAGAACTGCAGGGGCGTATTGAATACGCCCCTACGATTCAGATACACATCGTGCATCGTATCACAGGATGCGTTCAGCCAGATACGTCTTGACGGCGTCGAGCGCGATGCGCTCCTGCTGCATCGTATCGCGTTCGCGCACGGTAACCGTCTGGTCCACGAGCGTTTGCGAATCGATCGTGAAGCAGTACGGCGTTCCGATCTCGTCCTGGCGGCGGTAGCGGCGGCCGACCGCTCCGCTGTCGTCGTAGAACACGCGGAACGACTTCTGCAGGTCGTTCGTGAGCTTCCGGCCGATGTCGTCCATGCCGTCCCGGTTCACAAGCGGCAGGACTGCGGCCTTCATCGGTGCGAGGCTCGGATGGAGCCGCAGCACGACACGCTGCTCTTCCCCGCCCGAACCCGTGGGAGCCATTTCTTCGCTGTAGGCGGCCGTCAGGAAGGCCATGAAGGACCTGCTTGCGCCCGCCGAGGTCTCGATGACGAACGGAATAAACTTCTCCTTCGTCTGGTCGTCGAAGTAGCGCATCGACTTTCCCGAGAACTCTTCGTGCTGCGAGAGGTCAAAATTGGTGCGGCTGTGGATGCCTTCGATCTCGCCCCAGCCGAACGGGAACTTGTATTCGATGTCGAACGCCGCCTTCGCGTAATGCGCGAGCTTGTCGTGCTTGTGCCACTGAAGCCACTCGGGCTTCATGCCGAGCGAGATGAACCACGCCATGCGCTGCTCGCGCCAGTACTCGAAGTACTTGTCTTCCTCGCCGGGCTTCACGAAGTACTGCATCTCCATCTGCTCGAACTCGCGCGTGCGGAAGAGGAAGTTCTTCGTGTTGATCTCGTTGCGGAACGCTTTGCCGATCTGCGCGATGCCGAACGGGATCTTCTGCCGCGATGCGTTCTGCACGTTCAGGAAATTGACGAAGATGCCCTGCGCGGTTTCGGGACGGAGGAAGACGACATTGTTCGTATCTTCCACCGGGCCGACGAACGTCTTGAACATAAGATTGAACTGGCGCGCCGCCGTGAATGCCTGCTTGGCGCCGCAGTTTGGGCACGTCATGTGGTTCTGTATGATCGCCGCCGCAGTCTCGTCGGCGGCGATGCGCAGCGCGAATTCGTCGATCACCTTCTGGTCCTGGAGCTGGCCGGCGAACGCCTCGGGTTCGAGCGCGCGGAGGATCTCCTTCTTCTTCTTTACGGAGGTCTCTTCCAGCAGCACGTCCACGCGGTAGCGCGACTTGCATTCCTTGCAGTCGACCATCGGGTCCGTAAAGTTGGCGACATGACCCGACGCCTCCCAAACGCGCGGATGCATAAGGATGGACGCATCCAGCCCCTCGACGTCGTCGCGGAACGTCATTGCGCGCCACCACGACTGCTTGAGGTTGTTCAGCATTTCGACGCCCAATGGGCCGTAATCCCAGCAGCCGTTGAGGCCGCCGTAAATTTCACTCGATTGAAAGACAAATCCCCGGCGCTTGGCCAGAGAAACGATCTTGTCCATCACGGCTAATTCTTCTTTAGTTGCGATAGTGGCAGCTCCTTTCTATAAAGAATGCATCGATAGACGCATGTGTGGTCCCGATCCCG
>JAVBYH010000102.1 GCA_030824175.1 Bacteroidota bacterium
GTCACGTCCTCCGGTTTCATTTCAAGCCGGATGTGTTCCGTCGGATTGATGACCGTATGCTGGGAGAATTCCCGCACAATTTTCCATTGGTCGACAAGGAGGCCGTTGATTGTCGCGATGGCGTCGATCTCCGGACTCCGGCCTCCCTTCTTCGAGATCGTTCCTTCGATCAGGACGCCGGGGCGAAGGTTGTACTTCGTGATCAGTGCGGCCGGCACGAATGGATCGCCGTCCGATTGTTTGAATTGCGTCGTGCGGGATCGCAAGAAACCGCCCCGACGCGCATCAAGTTCGAGCATTCCAGAATATTGAGGAGTCACTATGTAAAGGCTATGTTGTTGGTGTGAAGAGGCAGGACCATTCATTCTACAAAGAAAACGCCAGAGAATCAAATCCGAACATCGCAACCGGGCGAATACACTCTCACGGCTGCAGCCGTCACGAAATCCTTTCCTTGTTTTGTAACATCGGTATTGTTCGATATTTTTTTTCCGGCGATGTCCTTCAGCACTCGAATCAACACATCCACATCCTCCGAAGTGTTCTCAATTCCAAAACTGACGCGGGTGACACCGGGCGGCCTCAATCCGTGAAACATTCTGAAGATGATCCGCTGGAAACTCTGCAGCGACGGCGAGATGTGGAGAATGTGCTTCACAAGAATGTGCGCACAATGGCAGCCGGATCGCACCCCGATTCCTCTCTGCGCGGCCAGTGCTTCGGCCACACGATTCGCCATCATGTTGTTCATTGTAAAGACAATGACTCCCCCTTTATGCGCGAACGCCGGCGAGCCGGAGTCGCTGATGCCATAGATGCTGAGGCCCTGTATCTGCCGCATCCCCTTCAGTGTCTTCCCGGTCAGGGCACGTTCTTCCTCCTGTATCAGGTCGAGTCCGATCCGCTGCAGAATCAACAGCGCCCTGCCCAATGCGGCGATCCCTCCCGGATTTTCTTCGCCCGATGCACGGATGTGCTCCCCTTCTTCGGGTGTAAATTTGAGCAGGCCCTTTCTCGCCGCCAACACTCCGGTACCGAATGGCGCATACACCTTGTGGGCCGAGAAGGCGAGATAATCGATCCCGCATCGTTCCATTTCCACCTTTCTGTGCGCCACCATCTGCGCTGCATCCACAAGCAGATGCGCTCCGTACCGGTGCGCGATCCTCCCGATCTCCGCAAGGTCGTTATACACGCCGAGCACGTTCGAGGCGCCGCTCACGGCGACGAGCGTGATCCGTTTCACGCCATGAGCTCCCCTTTCGTTATAGGCAGACAACATTGCATCCATCTCTCGCAGGTCCACAAATCCATCATCGTCGATAGACAGTCTGATCACCGAAGACGATACCCTGCGCCATGGCAGATCGTTTGAGGAGTGCTCGAGCAGAGTGCTGAGAATGACCTGATCCGCACCATGTTCGCGTTCGCGGCTCACGCTGTCGGCCGCCAGATTGATGGCTTCGGTTGTATTCGATGTGAACATCACGTCATAGTCGGATCGCGGGGCTCCCAGCACTCCCGCACAGATGTCCTTCACTTCACGAATGAGATCCTGATGGATGTGTGCGGGAGCGCGCAACGTGTGACGGAACGCATTCCAGATCGGCGTGAATGTTGGAGTGCTTGCGCTGTTGTCCAAATTGATATACGGTCTGAGGCCTTCTGCGGTCGGGACGAGAACGGTGCGGCCGATCTGTTTCTCCCTCAGTGCATCCAACAGTTCCCGTCCGGAAGATGTCTCCGGATCATCACCGTGAAGAATTTCGGAGGCTGTCAGCTTTTCAGGCGCCGGATTCCGGAAGATGTCTTTTCCGCACTTCATACTCATGCGCAACGCGCAGGCGAAGGCAATGATGTTGATGATCGCGGGCGTACCCGCCTCGAAGATGTCCGGAGGGGCCGCCCAGATGACCCAGTCGGGAGCCATTAGGATGGCCGTGCCTCCGCCAGTCTGAACAGGGGTTACACGCTTCAATGCCTTTCTGGCGACGACGATCGCCCTCACCCCCAATGAAAGGCCGAGGTCCCCGCTCGATGCGAGTCGATAATCTTCCGGAGATAATTTTTCGGCAAGAGCAGCCGCTCCCCCCGGTGAGCAAAAAATGACGACATTGTGTTTTTTTTCCACTCCCAGATAGTCCAGTACAATATCCCTGGCCTCTTCGAATAGCCGTGTCGACACCGCCGAGTTATGTCCGCTTCCCCGATGGACATTTGAATACGTCTCCAGTGCCGTGTAAACGGAATTCTCGAGTTCTCCGAAATAGTCCCTGGTGTCGGCCGTTGTACTCATTGGCGGATCCCTTCTGTGTTGTGATATTGTTCTTCGATGACAACTCGCAATGGGCACGTCATCACCCTTCCCCCATTTCAGGAAGCGGTTCAACGGGACCGCGGTTGGCGAAATAGTTTTCAGCCAGGAACACGATAAGGGCAGCCCAGACGATGCCGAAACCGATCAGTTGATCGTGACTGAACGGTTCCTTATAGATAAAAACGCCGATGAGGAATTGCAGCGTTGGCGCAATGTATTGAAGCAATCCCACGACCCACAACGGAATGGAACGGGCCGCGGACGCAAACATGAGAAGGGGAATTGTCGTCACAAATCCGGCGCCGATCATGAGCGCGTCCGATGTTGTGCCGGTATGAAGAAATGCCGCGGTATCGGCGGCTTCAACAAATACAAGATACCCAAGCGCGGGGATGAACAGGATCCCGGTTTCAATTGTCAGCCCGTAGAGCGATCCGAGCGGGGAAAGTTTTTTGACGAGTCCGTACAAGGCAAACGACACTGCCAGGGAGAGCGCAATGTACGGAAGCCGTCCGTAGCTATACGTGAGATACGCCACGCCCGCCAAGGCGAGGACGACGGGGATCCATTGCGCGAGACGCAGCCGTTCCTTGAGAAAGAGGACCCCCATCAAAACGCTCAACAGCGGATTAATGAAATAGCCGAGGCTGGTTTCCACGATGAAATTTGCATTCACAGCCCACACATACACAAGCCAGTTAATGCCGATGAGAATGGCGGCAATTGTCAGCATGCCTATTCCGTTGGCGGTGATGGTCTTTCGAAATTCTCCCCATTGTCGTGTGGCGACAATATACATGAACAACAGCAGACACGACCAAATGATACGATGCCCGATCAATTGGATCGCAGCCACATGATGGAGCAATTTCCAATAGATGGGGAAAAAGCCCCATGCAACATATGCGCCGATACCGTAGAGAATTCCCTTGTTCATGCCCGCTCCATTCGATCCATCCGTTCGCACCGCCTCACGGAGCGCTGTTGGGCGCTCGCTTCAGGCCGCCTTGTGAATATATCTTTCGTCAATGACAAAACCAAGGTCTTCCCAACGTTTAATTATTTGGATACTGATGTTTATTTTGCTAGATTCTTGGGCATTCACGGCGGCATAATCATACCGGTTCAATACACTTCATACCGATTTATTTACGGGAATACACGCACATGGTCAAATACTGCATCCTTGTAATGCTGCTGCTGCCGCCGGGGCTGTCCGCTCAGACTGTCGTCATCAACGAAGTGATGGCATCGAATCATTTCACACTCAACGATGAGGATGGAGACGCATCGGATTATATCGAGTTGTACAACGCGAGTGCGGCGGCGGTCAATCTTTCCGGCTACGCTCTCAGTGATGATACGTTGAAAGCTCACAAATGGCTCTTTGGAAACACAATCATCGCCCCCGGTGCGCACCTGATCATTTTCGCATCGAGCAAGGACCGGAAGGTGACGCACCTTCACACAAACTTCAACGTCAGCGCGTCCGGTGAGAGCATCGTCCTGTGCGACGCTTCCGGCAGTGCCGTTGACCGGGTCGACGTACCCGCTTCTCCATCCGATGTCTCGTATGCCCGTCTCACCGACGCTTCCCCGCGCTGGGTCTTCCAGACCGGATCTCCGGGGGCGGTCAACACGGGTAAGGAAATGACCGGATTTGCAGACGCGATCGTTCCGTCGCCCGCCGCCGGATTCTTTCCCTCGGCGATCTCCGTCACACTCTCGGCCGGTCCGAGCGCGATCTTCTACACGCTGGACGGCAACGATCCCGACTCGACCTCGACACACTATACGGGCCCGATCGCAATCACCAAGACATGCGTACTGAAGGCGACAAGCATCAAAGCCGGATACTCCCCCACTCCGGCGCTCCATCAAACATATTTCATCAACGTCTCCACCGATCTTCCGGTCGTGTCCCTGTCGTCCGCCCCGAGGAATCTCTTCGATTACAACTACGGCATCTTCGCCAACGGTCCCGGCTGGACCGCCGCCGCGCCAAATTACGGGGCGAACTTCTGGAAGGACTGGGAGCGTCCGGCACACATCGAATTTTTCGACGACGCAAAGCAGCCGGGATTTTCGGAGAACTGCATCGTCGCCATTCACGGCGCCTACACGCGATCGTACGCGCAGAAATCCCTCTCCGTAAAATTCAAGAACGAGGTCGGGGCCTCGGCGATCAATTACAGGGTGTTCCCCGATCTCGACCTCTCGACGTTCAAGTCCCTGATCCTGAGAAATTCGGGCAACGACTTTATGTACGTGCACTTTCGCGACGCGATGATGCAGCGGCTCATCCGTGACCTGGACATCGATTACCAGGAATACCGCCCCGCGACGGCGTTCATCAACGGCGAGTACTGGGGCATCTATAATATCCGTGAAAAGATCAACGAGCATTATATCGCCACCAGGCACGGCGTGGATCCGGACAACATCGACATGCTCGAGAACAACATGGCGGTGATACACGGGGACTCGCTGCACTACCTTCGGCTGATCAACTACATCAGCACGCACGACATGACGACCGACGAGGCATATGCGTACGTCGATTCGACGATCGACCTGGACGAGTGCCTGCTCTACTTCGCGGCACAGGTGTATTACAACAGCCAGGACTGGCCGGCGAACAACATCAAGTTTTGGCGGGAGCGGAGCGAGAAGGGAAAGTGGCGCTGGATCCTCTTCGACCTCGATTTCGGTTTCAACCTCTACGAGACGACGGGCCAGTCGGAGAATCATCTCTCCTACCTCCTCTCGGGTTTCGAGACGCGGCCCGGGTCGAATCCGCCCTGGTCCACACTCTTGCCGCGGAAGCTTGTCGAGAATCCCGTGATTAAAAAACGTTTTATCAACCTCATCGCCGACCTCCTGAACACGAAGTTCGAGAGCACGCGCGTCGTCTCCATCATCAATGCGATGGCCGCCCATATTGCAAACGAGATTCCGAAGCACCGTGCGCGGTTCAACATCAAGGGAGAGAACCTCGACCGCATGACATCGTTCGCGAAGGACCGTCCGGTATATCTGCGCGGATTCGTTCGCAACTTCTTTATGTGCGGCAGCAACGGCACCATCACCGTCAGCGCCGGCACCGGCGGCAAAGTCAAGCTGAACACTGTCTTCATCGATAAGGCGATGTCGCCCTGGACCGGTACGTATTTCCAGGACAATGCCGTACAGTGCGTGGCGATACCGGATCCGGGGTACAGATTCGCCGGCTGGTCGGGCTCCGTCCCATCCACGAAGGACACTGTTTCACTTAATGCCGGCGCCTCAACGACGCTGGCCGCGGCCTTTGTGCCAGGTGTGAGCGCAGGGGACGAGATCGTCATCAATGAAATCAATTACAACTCTGCCGCGGCTTTCGATCCGGCCGACTGGATCGAACTCTACAACCGCGGTTCGCGAACGGCGAACATCGGCAGCTGGAAATTTTCAGACAGCGACTCCACACACACATTCGTCATACCGGCCGGAACGCAGCTGGATCCGGATCACTATCTCGTCCTCGCGGAAAATGCGACGGCGTTTGCCGCCCGCTTCCCTGCAGTTAAAAATTATTTCGGCGGGTGGACATTCGGCCTGGACGGCGCCGGCGAGTTCATGAGGCTGACGAATGCGGCGGGAGGGATCGTCGATTCATTGACGTACGACGACAAGGCGCCGTGGCCGACGAGTCCGGACGGCAACGGCACGACGCTCGAGCTTGCCGATGCAGTCTCGGACAACGCACAGGCGGTGAACTGGAAGGCATCCTCGGGGCACGGAACCCCGGGGGCGGTCAACTCCGTTCGAACGTCCGTTTCAGGGCGCGGCGGCGTTGTGCCGCCCGACCGCTTCGCGCTGTCGCAGAATTATCCAAATCCCTTTAATCCGTCGACGATGATCGGGTACGCGCTTCCGTCACCCGCCCATGTGACGCTCGCGGTCTACGACATGCTCGGCCGGACAGTGGCGACGCTGGTGGATCGACGGCAGGACGCGGGCGCCTACAACGCCGCGTTCGACGCCTCGGGGCTTCCCGCCGGCATCTACATCGCACGATTGCACGCCGGGGCGGAGACGAGGAGCATCAAATTGACGCTCCTGAAGTAACGCGGGCGGCACACACACGGGACGCGGCTGCCGCTTGGATGCAGGGAGTGGCGCATGCCTCTCGGCGTTTCGCCCCTCGTTGCAGTGGGCACATGTTATCCTCCTTGCGCTGGAAGGCATTGCCTTTGCCGGAACGTTTCTCGTCCTCCAATTGTCGTTTTTCCTCATCGGCATCGGCACCGCAGTTCTGGAACCGATCCTGTACTTTGCTGCAATCCACTTTCCCGAACCCAAGCAGGCACAGGGACTGCCGATCGGAATCGCGGCCCTGAACGTGACGCGGCTCGCGCTGGGATCGCTCGAACAGTACATTTCACAGCATATCGTGCTCCTCTCCGGATACGGCGTCATTCTTCTGGGTGCGATCGCGCTGATGTTCTCCTCGGGTTCCCTCAGCGTCTCGATGATCGGCATTGCGTTGTTGTATTCAGTTGGCGTCGTCACCCATTCCTTCTCGGTCGCGGCATTCATCATCAGGACAAGATCGGCCCCGTTTCAACGCTTGGATTCGTCACGCTCGTGTGGATGACCACCTCGACAGTGGCGGAGATTCTTGCCGAGCGCGGTGTGAAGCTCTTCATTCATCCCTCGGCACAACGTGCCCGGAGGGATCAGGAATGGTGAACAGAATTGTTGATACCGCGCCACGACCTTGCGGGTCCTGCCATCGACATGCAGCAGGTGCGCCGGGCGCAGCACACCGGCCGTGAGTATTGTCCGGCCGATGAGGCGATTTTTAAAGCGTTGTCTTTATCATTGCCTGTATATCACACCTATACTAAATCCGTTTCCGTCATGTCCGGGATTTCTATCAGAACTGGGATGATTTCCATTTGAAAAATGGATATGCCATACACCGGCCTGTCCGGAAATATTTTTATTTATTCGGAACTCCGTCCCAAAACCATACTTTGGACTTCCATTAAGTTTTGTCCCTTCACGATTGTCGCCAAAGAAACCTGATGGTTTCGGGTACGTGTCGGCAAATAAAATAAGCCCTGCCCCGCTTTGAAAAAATAAATTAATATTATCTTTACGGACAGCATAAAATCGAACAAAAGGCCGGAGTCCTATACCCCAAGTATTGTTTTTTATGTCAAGAACATGTACCGTTGAAAATTCAGCACCTAATGTCAGGTACCTCCTAACATCATATAAGATGCCTGTATTATTTTGAAAAACAGTTGTCTTACTCGCATAATATCCGAATGAGACACCGAGATCGTCGTAGAACGATAGCCTTTTTGATATTGAACTATCCATTTCCGTAAATATCAACACTGCCGTTGCCGCGATGGCAGGGATGTATAATCCATTACCCGTATGCAATGCCAACGGATAAACGCCTAATGGATTTTGATACCACTTCGTAAATGGCGGGAGTGTTCCCAATGAATTTTCATGTTGAGCAAATACCGGCAGTATGAAGAGAATTGAAAAAACGTAAATTAATGTAATTTTTTTCATATCGTTGAGAATAAAAGATTTTTCAAGTATAAACACACATACAGAAAATGAACGACAGTACAGACTTATAGGGCTGCGAAATCAATACCCCGGTTTCCGGCACACCGGCCTCGCCTCCGTTCACCGTTTCGTTTCGTCCTTGGGCGGGAAGTCGCACGTGATGTCGTCCCATTCGATCCGCACCTTGTCGGCCATGGGAGCCAGCATTGAAAAATACGTCCCCACCTTCTTGGCCGAGACGCTGCCCTTGGCGATCGAAAAATCGGACGCGAGCGGGATCTCGACGTACGAGGGGAAGCTCGCCTTCTTCCCGTCGAATTCATCGAGCCCGAAGATGATCGGTATTGGCAGGGTCGTGGGCCCCATGATCTGAGTGATGCCTTTGTCCACGACGCCCGAAAGGTAGAGCTGCATGATCCTCTTTTCCGGATCGAACCATGCGCCGGCGATGAAACTCGTTGGCGATTCCCCGCCGTCGATATTATTATGAAGGTCGCCATTCTGCCCGGCCCAAACGACCTGGCCTGCGGTCGAACCGCTTGCCCTCGATTCCCCCTTCGATCCCATGTCTGCGTTGACGACGTACGACATCTTGTTGAATGTCGGCGCGTCGCCGGGCTTCAATCGGAATCCAAGAAGATGGACCCGGAACTGAAGCGTGAGCTTCACTTCATACTGCCGTCCGTCGGTCGTTTCATGCACGAGCGTAAAGGCTCCCTTGTACCGGCTGAGCGGCGAGATATTGCTCTTGATCTTGCGCACGGTCACCTGGACGTCGCCGTACGATCCGGCACCGTCGTCGGGGATCTCGCAGACGATCTTGTCCATCTCGGCCTGGCTGTCGTATCCCCACGATTGCACATTCCGCTGCGACCCGCCGACGGTCACCCGGCCGTCCCCGCCGGGATCGTCCCCGAAGATGCCGTAGATTGTCAATTTCTTGTCATACGGATGCACCCACATCGAGGCGATGCTTGGAGCAAGCGGACCGCCCGGGGCGTTGCTGTTGACCGACGACAAGAAGGTGAGCAGGCAGGTTCCTGTCCCGTTTCCGAAATCATACTGCTTGGTCTGCATCCATTCATACACGCGCTCCCAGTCGAACGGACGCTGAGGCGGAGTCTCCTTATCCGCTACCTCGACATCCACTCCGAGCGTGCGTGAAAAAAAATTTGTCGATGTGATCTCGCATTTGTCCGAGTTGACGACGTCCGACCATCCCGCAACAACCGAGGCACCTTTCGAGACGAAGGAACCCACGAAATCCATATCGGTCGCCGTGAGACAGGCGTCCAAATACACGAGGCTGTTGTCGGCGAAGCTCATGTATTCGCTGACGAACAGGTGCGTGTACGCATAGTGGGTCTCGAACTGGTTCACCCCGCCCACGATGTCATAGGCGGCGGTCATGTAGACGAGCCGGTGATGTTTCAGGTCGTCCTTATACAACGAGTCGCCCAGCGCGGATTGCGTGCTGCCCGTCCACACTGCAAACTCGGCGCTGGCGTTGTCCATCTCCCCCGTGCCTCCGTGGCCGCCCATGTAGAAGATGCCGGCATCGTCGACCAACCCTTTCAGCGCGGGGACGGATCCGTCGTTGACCGATCCGACACTATACTCGGCCTTCTTCAACTGTGCGAGGACTTTCACGCCCACATCGAGAAACGCGGGACCGAGCGCGTCGAAGACGAGCGCCTTGTTCGATCCGGGAATATTCGAGGGATTCTTTTGCAGCGATTCACCGCGCTGCACGGCGCGCGGGGCCATTGCATATGAGTTGGAGACGACGCCGGGTTTTCGGTT
>JAVBYH010000309.1 GCA_030824175.1 Bacteroidota bacterium
ACCAAAAGACGTGTCCGACGCCCGTCCCGTCCGGACCGAGGATCGGCGAGACATTCGGCGGCAGCGTGCCGCGCACGAGCGACAGTTTTTCGACAACCCTCGTGCGCGCAAAATTGAGGTCCGTGCCGTCGTTGAAGATGACGAACACAAACGACATACCGAACATGGACGACGCGCGGACCGCCTTCACTTCCGGCAATCCCTGCAATGCCGACGAGAGGGGATAGGTGACCTGCTGCTCGACGATCTCAGGCGAGCGTCCCATCCATTCGGTGAAGACGATCACCTGATTCTCGGAAAGGTCTGGAATGGCATCCACGGGCATCGTGACGAGACTGTAGACCCCTGCGGCGATGATGAGAATATAGATAAGAATGACTGTGAAGCGGTTGTTGGCGCTCCAGTCGATGATGCGTTCGATCATGATATACTCCACTGCAAATGAGAACATTGCGGCACATCAACGTGCCGGCAATCGGTAAGAGAAGACGCAGGACAGCGATGGAGAATTTCAGATCAGGATGGAGTTGACGCGTATGTAGATGGCCACACCCGGCGATGGGACCTTTTCGACATCGGCGCAAAGCGTGGAATTGGCGCGGAGTGATGATGAGATGGCGCCGGAATCGGCAGGCAGCACCTCCAACGATATTAGATCCTCCGTGTTGGCGGTCTGTGTCGTACCGGAGATCTTGTTCAATCCGCCTGCGATCGTCTGCGTAAAGCACGACGCGGTCTCGCCGGCGAGCGAAATGCCTGCTGCCCGGGGTGCGTCCGCACGATGCGCGCCATTGCCGCAGCAGCATTCGGACGACTCGGACATCGAGCAATACTGCACGACGGTTGTGAATCCCGTCGACATGAGCGTCATGACGCAGAGTGTAAAGATCGTAAGGGCGATATGGAGGGGTGATCGGTTCATGCCGGTGTTTCAGTGCTGCCTATATGAACATGTCGGACGGGTAAATCATTCCTGCATTGTTAAAATAGTTGTCCTTGGCGAAAAATGCGTTACAGAATTATGCGAATCTGTTACATCATTTCCGTTCCGTGCAGGGCGAGCTGGTAGCTCGCTCCCCCAAAAAAAAGGGCGAGATAAATCTCGCCCTACAAAAAGCGAAAAAAACAAATTAGTCGGCGGAGACGTCGTAGCCGTCGTTCATCAGGCCGAGACGGTGGAGCGTGTAGAAGATGATCGAGAGCGACACGCCGACGACGGCCGCAAGGGCCATGCCCTTGAGCTCGACGGTGCCGATGCTGATGGCGGCTCCGCTCACGCCGATAACGAACGTGACGGCGGCGAGCACCATGTTCGCGCTCTTCGAGAAGTCCACGCGCTTGTCCACGAGCATCCGGATGCCTGAGGCCGCGATCACCCCGTAGAGCAGGAGCGAGATCCCTCCCATGACCGGAGTGGGGATGGACTGGATCGCCGCGGCGACCTTGCCGATGCCCGAAAGGAGAATCGCGATCACGGCCGCACCGCGGATCACCCACACCGAATAGACGCGCGTGATCGCCATGACGCCGATGTTCTCGCCATATGTCGTGTTCGGCGGCGAGCCCGCCATGCCGGAAAGCATGTTGCTCAGTCCGTCGCCCAGGAGCGACAAGTGGAGCCCGGGATCCTTCACAAGGTCCCTGTCCGTGACGTTGCCGGTGACGATCAAGTGGCCGATGTGTTCTGCGAGCACGACGAGGCATGCCGGGGCGATGATGACAATCGCATTCACGTCGAATACGGGAGCTGAGAATGCGGGAAGCTTGAACCAGGGCGCGTTCGCGATCACGGCGAAATCGACCATGCCATGCATGAGCGCGAAGACGTAGCCGGCGACGACCGCCGTCAGGATGGGGATGATCTTCATGAAGCCACGGAAGACGATCGAGCCGAGGATGCCGACGAGCAGCGTGAACATTGCCACGATCACCACGCTCGTGTTCATCGGCGCGTTCGGCGTGACGATAAGTCCGGACATGTTCGCCGCGACCGGCGCGAGCTCCAGTCCGATCACCGCGACCACAGCGCCCATCACGGGAGGCGGCATGACGATGCCGATCCATTTGATGCCCGCGAAGCGGATGATGAACGAGACGATGACGAAGAACAAGCCGAAGAAGATGAATCCGCTCTGCGCGTGCGCGAAGCCGCCATACTGGCTGATGATGAGTGACGCCGGCGCGATGAATGCGAAGCTCGAGCCGAGATAAGCGGGAATCTTTCCCTTTGTCACCCATGTGTAGAGCAGTGTGCCGATGCCGTTCATCAGGAGTGCGATCGCAGGATCGACCCCGAGGAGCAGGGGAACGAGGATCGTCGCGCCGAACATGGCGAACAGATGCTGGAAGCTGAGGGGAATGGATTTTATGAGGGGAAGTTTTTCTTCAATACCGACAAAGGAACTCACGCGAAATATCCTCCATATTTAGTTGAAAACCGGGAAATAGTTTAAATTCTGCATAATATACGCAATGGAAACTCAATAAGTAAGTAAAAAATGGCGAACGGACCGATATAATAAAAAAAGTATGAATCACCCGCAACGTGTACGTCCTTGTGTGTGACCCGCGCATGACACGGACTGCCAACCTGTCATCCCGTATAAATTTTTATTTGACGGGAACTTGACAGCAAGATGGATAGTTTGTATATTAGCACTCGTTGACGATGAGTGCTAACATCGTTTATATTATGTACACACATCACACCCATTACACGGAGGATCAAATGAAATTAAAACCTTTGGCAGACAGAATTGTTGTGAAGCCTGCGGTTGCGGAAGATAAAACAAAGGGCGGATTGTTCCTTCCCGATACGGCGAAAGAAAAACCGGTCTGGGGAGAAGTGATCGCGGTCGGCGGCGGCAAAGTCACGGACGACGGCAAGAAGATCGCCCTCGAAGTGAAGGTCGGCGACAAAGTGTTATACGGAAAATATTCGGGCACGGAAGTGACCGTTGAAGGCGAAGAAGTATTGATCATGCGTGAAAGCGACATCTTCGCGATCATGTAATTGACAGTGTGCCGCCCCGTTGCATGGCGGCCATCGGCGATCGAATACACTTACACTAATTCTTAACAAGGAGCTGAATACAATGGCAGCAAAACTCATTCAATATGAAGTTGATGCGCGATCCGCCCTCAAACGCGGTGTCGATCAACTGGCGAATGCTGTGAAAGTCACATTAGGACCCAAGGGCCGCAATGTCGTCATCGATAAGAAGTTCGGTGCACCGACGATCACAAAAGACGGCGTGACGGTTGCGAAAGAAATCGAATTGTCGGATCCCGTTGAAAATCTCGGCGCGCAGATGGTCCGCGAAGTCGCCTCGAAGACATCGGATGTGGCCGGAGACGGCACGACAACGGCAACAGTGCTCGCACAGGCGATCGTGCGCGAAGGCTTGAAGAACGTCACGGCCGGCGCGAACCCGATGGACCTGAAGCGCGGCATCGACCTCGCAGTCACATGCGTCGTCGAAGAGCTGAAGAAGATCAGCCGCCCCGTCGAAGGCAAGAAGGAAATCGCACAGGTCGGCACGATCTCGGCGAACAACGACGAGAAGATCGGCAATCTCATCGCCGATGCGATGGAAAAAGTCGGCAAAGACGGCGTCATCACCGTCGAGGAAGCCAAGGGCACGGAAACGACGATGGATGTCGTCGAAGGCATGCAGTTCGACCGCGGCTATCTCTCGCCGTACTTCGTCACGGATGCGGACACGATGGAAGCCGTGCTTGAAGATCCATACATCCTGATCCACGACAAGAAGATCGGTTCGATGAAGGACCTTCTTCCGATTCTCGAGAAGGCCGCGCAGTCGGGCCGTTCGATCATGATCATCGCCGAAGAAGTCGAAGGCGAAGCCCTCGCGACACTCGTCGTGAACAAGCTCCGCGGCACGCTTCGCGTTGCAGCGGTGAAGGCCCCCGGATTCGGCGATCGCCGCAAAGCGATGCTCGAAGACATCGCCGTCCTCACCGGCGGTAAGGTCATCGCGGAAGAAATGGGCTACAAGCTCGAAAACGCCACCGTCGCCCAGCTCGGCACGGCGAAGAAGATCGTGATCGACAAAGACAACACGACGATCGTCGAAGGCGCCGGCAAGAAGGAAGACATCAAGAAGCGCGTCAACGAGATCCGTGCTCAGATCGAGAAGACCACGTCGGATTACGACAAGGAAAAACTGCAGGAACGTCTTGCGAAGCTCTCGGGCGGCGTTGCCGTGCTGAAGATCGGCGCATCGACCGAAGTTGAAATGAAGGAAAAGAAGGCCCGCGTTGAAGACGCATTGCATGCGACACGCGCAGCAGTCGAAGAAGGTATCGTGCCGGGCGGCGGCGTGGCATTGCTCCGCACAATCCCCGCGCTCGTGAACGTGAAGACAGCGAACCTCGACCAGAAGACAGGCGTCCAGATCATCCGCCGCGCCCTGGAAGAGCCGATCCGTCAGATCGTCAACAACGCAGGTCTCGAAGGCTCGGTTGTCGTGGACAAGGTCCTCAACAGTAAGGGCGATCAGGGCTTCAACGCCTTGACCGAAGTGTATGAGGATCTCGTGAAGGCCGGCGTCATCGACCCCACGAAGGTCACGCGCATCGCGATCGAGAATGCGGCAAGCGTCGCATCGCTGCTTCTGACCACCGAAGCCACGATCGTCGAGAAGCCGGAAGAGAAAAAATCGCAGATGCCCGCCATGCCTCCGGGCGGCGGCATGGGCGACATGTACTAAGCACCTCTTCTGTACACACGCACATCACGATCCCCGTCCGCCTGCGAAATGGCGGCCGGGGATTTTTTATTGTACGCAAAAGTGCTATATTCAATGATATTATTGCCGGAAACAACCGGCTGCCTTGATGCACATTCTTTTTCGGAGATTCCTCGCATGGCTGACGTTACTGCATTCGCACGGAAGGTCGAACAGATCCAGGAACGGCTGCGGTCGCAGCATCTTGACGGATGGCTGCTCTATAATTTCCGCGGCACGAACGTGTTCGCCACCAAAATCCTCGAAATGCCGGCGGACGTCTTCCTGTCCCGCCGGCATTTTTATTTCATTCCGGCTTCGGGCGCACCGCGGAAGCTCGTCCACAGCATCGAACAGCATGCGCTGGACCATCTGCCGGGCGAAAAATTCATCTACAGCCAGTGGAAGACGCTCGACGACGGCGTGAAGCAGATCCTCGGCGACGCCAGGCGGATCGCCATGGAATACTCGCCGAAGAATGCCATCCCGTACCTCTCGAAGATCGACGCCGGCACGTTCGAATACCTGAAGTCGTTCGGCGTCGAGATCGTCACCTCCGGAGACATCGTGCAGTATTTCGAGGCGCGGCTGAGTGCGGCGCAGTACAACGAGATGATCGAATCGGCACATGTGCTGAGGCGGACAGTCGACGCCGCATTCGGATTCATCGGCGACCGGCTCCGCACGGGACAGACGGTGACCGAGTTCGACGTGCAGTCGACAATGCTCGCAGAGTTCAAGGCGCACGGTCTCATCACGTATGCGGACCCGAATTGTTCGGCCAATGCCAACGGCGCCAATCCGCATTATGAACCGACCAAGGACCGCTCGAGCGTGATCCGCCGCGGCGACCACGTGCTCATCGATCTCTGGGCGAAGAAGAACACGCCGGGCGCCATCTATGCGGACATCACATGGGTGGCGTACGTGGGAGAGAAAATACCGCCGAAGTACCAGGAGGTGTTCGACATCGTGAAGGGCGCGCGCGATGCGGCGGTGGACTTTCTGAAAGCGCAGTTTGCGGCGGGGAAGAAGGTGCGGGGCTGCGACGTCGACGACGTCACGCACGCCTATATCAACGACCGCGGCTACGGGGACTATTTCATCCACCGCACCGGACACAACATTGGCGAGGAAGTCCACGGCAACGGCGCGCATCTCGACAACTACGAGACGCACGACGAACGCGAGCTCATTCCCGAGACGTGCTTCTCGATCGAGCCCGGGATCTACCTGCCGGGCGAATTCGGCGTGCGGCTCGAGATCGACGTTTACATCTCAAAGGACGGGGAAGTGATCATCCCCGGGCAGCCGATACAGCAGGAGATCGTGAAGATCATATTGTAGGGCGAAATGATATTTCGCCCTGCCAAACGATCGTACGATGGTTGAACAGGGGCGAAACGCCGTTTCGCCCTACACGCTCCAAATGGACAGTCATATTATTTTCATAGCAGGGGCGTATTGCATACGCCCCTGCGTCGTTTTAAATGATGCGGATAATGATCTGCAGGGCGAAATTCGTGTAGAGGGCGGCCATCACGTCGTCGAGCATGATGTTCCAGCCGCCGCTCTTGTTGTCGAAATAACTCGCCGGGAACGGCTTGATGATGTCGAAGAGTCTGAAGAGGAGGAATCCCGCGGTGACGGTGGTGACTGTCAGCGGCACGAACCAGAGGCTCAGCCACATGCCCGCGACCTCGTCTATCGTCACCGGCGACGGATCCTGTCCCAGGAGGCGTTCGGCCGCCTCTGCGGCGAAGCCGCCCAGGATGAAGATAAGGAGTGTCGCCGGAAGGAGCACCTCGGGACGTGAGAATACCGGGATCAGGAAGAACAGGAGTGCCGCAGCCGAGCCGACGGTGCCTGGAGCGAACGGTGCATAGCCGGAAAAAAAACCGGTCGCGATGAACCGCCGGAACAATGGAAGTTCTGAGAGGCGCTGACTATTGCGATTCGGGGAGACGGTCATGGGATGTGAATAGCTCCTTGATGACTGCGCGGTTGTTCACGAGATACATGACGCCCGTCCACGCGGTCAGGAGCGACACGACGAGCATCGATGTATAGATAACTGAAGGAGCACCGATGACGTCCGTCCATGCGCTCAACGGAACGCTCAAGCGCTCGTCGCTCCGCACAATATACAGCGCGAGGAGTACGTAGATGACAAGCAACTGCAGGAGCGTCTTCGTCTTGGCGAACATGCTCGTATCGATCGGTTTGTTCTTGAATTCGGCGAACGAGCGGAGCGTCGTGATCACGAGATCGCGAACGACGATCACCCACACCATCCACCATTCGGTATAGCCGATCACCGCAAGCGAGATGAATGCGGCGGAGGTGAGCACCTTGTCCGCAAGCGGATCGAAGAATTTTCCCCACCGCGTAATGTATCCCCACCGGCGCGCAACATAACCGTCGTACCAGTCGGTCAGTGCCGCAAGAATGTAGACGCCGAACCCGATCTCCTTGTTCACGGGAGAATCGGAAAAGAGCAGCACGACGAATACCGGCGTGAGCAGCACGCGGAGCAATGTGAGCTGATTGGGAGGAGACATTCGTTCAATTGACTGTTGGCAGTAAAAAAGAAAAGGTCACCGTACAAATCGATGACCTTTTGCATTTCGAAGACCGTGGTGCAAACCTTAGACAGCTTTCTGAATCTTGTCCGCTTTCAGGCACGATGTGCAGATCCGGACGCGTTTCGTAGAACCGTTGATGATGGCGCGAACTTCTTGCAAGTTCGGCAACCACCGGCGCGGTGTTCTGTTGTTGGCGTGGCTGACGTGGTGACCTGCAATAGGTTTCTTACCGCATATTTCGCAAACTTTGGCCATGGTATCTTTCAGTCCTTTCTTCTTGAGAAGTAATTCGATACAAATGTACCCATATTCTGCAAAATATGCAAGATATTTTTCTTCCCGCGGTCTACGAAAGATGTATTTCTTTCCCGACCTCCGCCGTGTGCACTTTCATGGCCGGATGGCGCTCGAGGATGGCCCTGCCCATCCAATGGATGGCGGGTTCGTCTCCGTGCACGAGCACGACGCGCGAAGGGGAGAGCCTGTCGACGATGGACAGGAGTTCCTCCCTGCGGCTGTGGGCGGAGAAGCGGAAGGGGATAATGTCGCACTCCACCGACTGCGGGGGCAGCGTGTCCGTCAAGCAGATGGACATGCCGCGCCTGGCCGAGACGAGACGGTAGCCGGGCGTGTTCGGATCCATGTAGCCTACGGTGAAGATCGCGCTTCCTTTTTGCTGCAGCCAGCGCCTCGTGAGGCCGAAGCTTGTGGTGCGCTCCACGACCATGCCGCTTGCCGCAAGCACGATGCACGGCGATCGGAAATAATCCTCCGGCCGCTGCACGTCGAAGATGTTCCGCTGCGGGAGTTCCAGGAGTTCAATGTCCGGATTCGCCACCGGAACGACGAAGCGGTTCTTGTCGTAGACCATGCAGATCTTCTTCCCGAGACCCGCCGTATAGACGGGAACTTCGGGGAGGGAACCTTTCCTCATGAGCGCGAAGACCGTGGCGAGCATCTCCTGCATTTTCCCGAGCGCGAAGACGGGGATGAGCACGGAGCCGGCGCGGCCGAAGACGGCGTTGGCCTCTTTCGCCAGACGTTTCGCCTCGACTCCCCACGGAGGAAGCGTCACCGAATTCGTCGCGCCGTGTGTGCATTCGAGCACCACCGTGTCCACCGGTCCCTCGGGGAGTGTGCAGCCGACGAGCAACTGCTGGCTGCTGAGATTGATGTCGCCGGTGAAGAAGACGGTGTGGCCGTCATGCTGCAGCAGTACGGAGGAGGAGCCGAGGATGTGTCCGGCGTCGTGGAACGAGGCCTTCACGGGTTCCCTGCCCTGATGGCGGTACCCGGCGATGTCGAACCGCTCGGTATAGGCGCGCCACTCCATGCTCTGCACGAGCAGATCGATCTCCTGATGCGAGTACGGGGTGATCGTCGGATCGTCCGCATACTGTTCGCGGAGGATGCCGGCGGCGTTGTGGAGCGTGAGCTCGGCGAGCGCGCGCGTCTGCGGCGTCGTGACGATGCGGACATGGGGCGCCGCCTGGACGAGGAACGGGAGCGCGTCCAGATGGTCCTGATGCGCGTGCGTGACGAGCGCGGCGTCCACGGGCCGCTCCGCGAGCAGATCGAACCGGGGCATCGCATCGATGCCGGTCTTCCGCGGATGCATGCCGCAGTCGAGCACGATGCCGGTGGACGCGGCTTCGACGTAGTAACAAGACGCGCCGATGTCGCCCGCGCCGCCGAGGGGAAGAAATTTCATGATCGTTGACCCGCCCTGTGGTCAGATGCTGTACATGTCGATGACGTCCTGCGGCAGTCGTTCGGCTCGGCCTGTTGCGGTGCTGATGAGCGTGTAGTCGAAGTATCCGTCCGCCGAGAGTTTGCCGTTCGATTTTCTGAGAATCTGAAAGTCGACGCGCGCATGCGTGTCCGCCACTTCACCGATGCATGTGCGCACGCGCACTGTCTCTCCCATTACGAGCGGACGCTTGAACTTGATGAAGCACGTGTTGACCACCCAGCCGAACCCGCGCGCGGTGAACTTTTCCATGGACATGCCGTAGCATTTCTCCATCTGTTCGTAGCGGGCCGCGAGCACATAATCGAGGTAGCGCGCGTTGTGTACGTGGTTGTTCATGTCGATGTCGTCGGGACGGACAGTGACCTCGGATTCGAATGTCGTGTATGCCATGTGTGTGTTATTTCACCGTTCGTAGATATTCAATGAGTAGGCGGACGCCGACGCCCGAGGCGCCCTTGGGTATATAATCGTAGGTCTCCTCGAGGTACGACGTGCCCGCGATGTCCAGGTGCACCCATTTTAGCGTGCCGGCGAAGTGCTTCAGGAATGCGCCGCCGGTGATCGCACCGGCCCACCGCCC
>JAVBYH010000276.1 GCA_030824175.1 Bacteroidota bacterium
TGCGGGCGCTGCTCTCGAGCGAATCGAACATCGAACTCTCGAGCAGCTTCTCGCACAGCGTCTACAACCGCATGCTCAACGACAACTCGGGCGGCGCGCTCATCAGCGATATCGAGATCGAGGGGTACTTCGATCCCCTCGTCACCGACAATCCCGACAGCCTTCTGCAGTACTACTTCATGCCGAATTTTGCGGAGCGCTCGAACCGCTTCATCAATTCGATCAATTACAATTATGCGCCGATGCCGGGATGGAACAACAAGTTCACACTCGGCGTCGATTACAGGAAGAGCGACGATCGCCAGTTCATCCCCATCGCCGCCGGAGACTGGATCGGCACCCCGGGCGGTTCGCTGAGCGTGTCGCACCGCGAATATATCACGACGACGATGTCGTACAGCGGCTCCTATAAGCTGCCCGAGCTCGGAGGCGTCTCGCAGACGGTCTCCGCCGGCGCGCAGGGATTCCGCGTGGACGACCATGAGTCGTACGGCCGCGGAGTGAATTTCAAGATCCCGGGCACGACAGATTTCGACAACGCGTCCGTGATCAGCGCGATGGAGGACAACCGCCAGCTCTTCAGCTACGGCTTCTTCGCGCAGGACCAGATCGGCATCTCGGACCGAATCTTCTTCGACCTCGGTCTCCGCCTGGACGGCAACTCGACGTTCGGCAAGGACGTCGGCCTGCAGACCTATCCGAAGGTCGGCGTCGCGTACAACGTGAGCGAGGAGCCGTTCTATCCCGAGGCAGTAAAGGACATCGTGAGCAGCCTCAAGGTGCGCGCCGCATGGGGCGAGACGGGCAACTATCCGCCTCCCTTCACGCGCGACCGCACCTATACGGCAAACGTCTACGTGAACGAATCGGCGCTGTCGTTCAACAACGCGGGCAACGCCCTCCTCGGTCCCGAGCGCACCGCCTCCATCGACGCGGGATTCGATATGGGCCTCCTCGACGACCGCATCGGCATCGAGTTTACGTACTTCACACAGAATACGAAGAACGCACTCTTTAATGTTGCTGAAGACCCGGCAGGCGGCTTCGGCAACCAGCGCCGCAACGTCGGCGAGATCGAGAACAAGGGCATCGAGCTTGCCGTGCGCGCGCAACTCCTGCAGAGCGAGGATTTCGACGTCAACATCCGCGCCTCGGTCGCCACGCTCACGAACGAGGCCGTGAGCCTCGGCGGCGCCGCCGGATTCACGATCGCGGGCTTCTCCTTCGCGCCGATGCGCGTCGAACAGGGGCGGCCGATTGGCGTCATCCGCGTCAATGTACCGCGGCTCGAGGCCGACGGTACGTACCGCGGCAACTACGACGAACAATTCCTTGGCAACCCGCTGCCGAAACAGACGGGCTCCGTGGGACTGGACATGGTCGTGTTCAAGAATCTTTCGATCACCGCCTTCGGCGAATTCGCCATGGGGCACCAGATCCTCAACCAGTCGCTCTCGCGACAGATCGTGAACGGGCTCAACGTGCCCGGCGTGTATCCCGATGCGGTGGCCAAGCTTCCCGCGTCGGCCGATCCGGCCCGCCCGTACAACCGGAACACCGCCTCGAGCGTGCTGCTTGAAAGCGGCGACTGGATCAAGCTCCGCGAGATCTCGATGCGGTACAAGATCCCCTACGGATTCTTCAACGGCATCACGCTCAACGCGAGCGTGCGCAACGTCGCCATCTTCGGGACGAAGACGACATTCGTCGATCCGGAATTGAGCTTCATCCCGGGCGCGGCGATCGAATTGGGAGGCATCTCCGGCTCGACGTTCGACCCGCCGACGCAATACAGGATCGGCCTTGATGTCAACATCTAAACATCATCATCACGACAATTATCGGAGACATACATGAGCAATAAAATAACTGTTATCGCAGCGGCGTTCCTCATGCTCGCCTGCGCCGCGTGCGACCTCGTGGACCCCTCGAAGGTCGAGAATCCGCAGATCACGCAGGACGCGCTGATGTCCAACGCCGTCGGCGGCACAACGCCGCTCCTCTCGGGATTGCGGCGGTACTTCGCCGTCGCCGTGGGCAACGCGGGGATCGTCACGGACATGGTGTCGGACAACTATGACAATCGGGCGTCGTATTTTTCGAATATCCTGGACTCGCCCCGCGAGATCATGCCGGGCGATCTGACCCTCAACGCGAACCTGGTCGCCCTTCCCGCAAGCGCCGCCAATCCGCAGGACGGGATGTACTTCTACATGCAGAACCTGCGTGCGATGGCGGACGTCGGCCTCACGACCGTTGTGCCGAACGATGCGACGACGACGGACGAGCAGAAGGCCGAGGTGCATTTCTACAAGGGCATGGCGCTCCTGCTCTTGTCCGAGAATTTCTCGGCGTTCCCGATCGTCGAAAAAGGTCCCGCCGTTGCGGCCTCTGCCGTGGTCCCGATTGCGATCCAGGAATTCAAGACGGCGCTCGCGACGACGACGAACGCGGCGATGAAGGCCACGTATTCGCTGGCGCTTGCCCGGGCATACCGTCTTGCGAAGGACCGCACGAATGCCGTCGCCGAGGCACGCGCGTCGCTGGCGCTCTCGCCGGCATCCGTCTTCTTCGCGCAATTCGATGCGGCCGCGCTTGGGAACCGCTGCTATGGCGCCGCCGTGGCGCGGACGTCGAACGACATCCAGCCGCTGCCGCGGCTCGATTTTCTCGAGCCGAAGTACACGGCTGCGGGCACGCCGATACCCGCGTTGAAGGCCGAAGAGGCGCACCTCATCATCGCGGAGGCCGCCGTCGCCAATGGCGATCTTGCGGGCGCGCGCACGGCCATGATCAACGCCGTCACACTCGCCAAGAGCCGCTCGACGCTCAACTACAATGACCGAGACGTGCGGCTGAACCGTCCGAGCGACACGACGTACGTCGTGAAGGCTGATCCGTCGGCTGCCGCGAAAGCCGGCCTCATCAGAAAGCGCGGAGGAACAACGATCGTCGTCACCTCGCCGGTCTCGAATACGAGCGTGACAGCGGCGGAGATCAACGCAATGACGACAGCCGCGCAGCTCTATCGCGGAGTGTACCTGCTCCGCCAGGAGATATTTTTCTTCGAGGGGCGCCGCATGAGCGACCTCGGGATACGGCTTCCGGTGAACCAGCGGCAGATCGACGGTAATCCGAACATTACCGCCGCCTCTGCGGCCGCGACTGTGGCGGTGCCGGGATATATTCCATTGAGCGACGGACTCGACCAGTTCACGATCGATGCGGCGGCGAGGACTGTCACCATCGCGTACGATCTGAATCTGATCCTCGCGAACAATATTGCCCAGGCGTCGCCGTTTCTCGCGCCGTAAGGCGTGTCTACCAATTGACCTGTTTTTTTTGTACACTCTGGTGTGCGGCGGGAACCGCCCGCCGCACGGAGAACATTCAAACGAGCGCCGCACCCGCGGCGTCGACGATGAAAACTACAATAGCTCTTGTGCTGGCGTGCGTATGTGCGACCCTCACGTCGGCGGACACACGCAGCGGATTCGGTCTCGATCCGTCGAAGGAGATGTACCAATACAGTCACCGCGTCTGGCAGAAGAAGGATGGACTGCCGCAAAACTCCATTCATGCGATCGTGCAGACGAGCGACGGATATCTCTGGTTCGCCACGGACGAGGGCCTCGCGCGGTTCGACGGCCTGCAGTTCCGTACATTCAACACGCGGAACACGCCGCAGTTCATGAACAACCAGGTGCGCTCGCTGTGCGAAGGACACGACGGAACACTGTGGATCGGTTTCGTCGAGGGCGGCATCGTCTCGATGAAGGACGGCGTCGTCACGCGCTTTACACGCGCTCCCGCATTCACCGAGGCCACGGTGTGGAATATGTACAAGGACAGTGCGAACCGTCTGTGGTTCTGCACGACACTCGGACTGCTTACGTTCACTCCGGCCGATTCCTCGTACACGATCATGCAAGAGCCCACCGGCGGGGTTTCGAAAGGCTACACGAGCATCGCCGAAGACAGCTCGGGCGCCATCATGGCGACATCGAAATTCGGCATCTCCGTGTTCAGGGACGGCCGCTTCGTGCCGTATCCCCGTATCGCATATCCGGCACGGAATCTGTTCCGCGGCAGCGACGGCGCGATGTGGTTCATCGCCGCATATAACGGCGTCTCCAGAATCAACAGCGACAGTTCGGTGACGCATTACGGCAGCCCGGATACGCTGAAGAAAACACAGATCCTCAAACTCTATCAGGATCGAGCGGGAACGTTTTGGATCGGAACGACGGCACACGGCCTCTACCGGTACTCGATGGGGAAATTTTCCTCCTTCACAGTCGACGACGGACTCTCGAGCACCGTCGTCGAGTCGGTCTTCGAGGACAGGGAGGGGAACCTCTGGGTCGGCACCACGGGCGGCGGACTGAACAGGTTCTCCAATACAAAGTTTACGACATACCTTCCCGCCGTCGGCCCCCACATGGTCTGGTCCATCTATCAGGACCGCTCCGGAACGATCTGGGGCGGCGGCGAGTCGGGCGCGCTCCTGCGGCTCGAGAAAGGGAAATTCATCCCCGCGTTCTCGAAGGCGCCCTCGTGGCCGAACGCGATCATGGCGATCCTCGTGGACAAATCGGACGCGCTCTGGATCGGTTCGCGCAGCGGTCTCGTCCGTATCCCCAAGTGGCGCACGGGCACACTGCGACCGGCGGACTATCGGTTCCATGAGATCGGCCCGGTGAACGCACTCACCGAGGATGCGAAGGGGAATGTGTGGATCGGAACGTCCGGACACGGGCTGATGAAATACGCGAACGGCAGGTTCGAGAAGTTCACGACGGAGAACGGCCTCGGGCATAACGATGTACGCGTTGTGCACGAGGACAAGCGCGGAGATCTCTGGCTGGCAACATCGGACCATGGCGTAACGGTGTTGCGTGACGGGAAATTCATCGTCTACGATTCATCGCGCGGCATGCCGTCGCCCCATGTGATGTCCATCTGCGAGGACTCCGACGGCATGCTCTGGTTCGGCACGCTCAACGGCGGCCTCGTGCGCTGGAATGGACAGAAGTTAACGAAGCTGTCGTACGCTCAGAATATGTTCGACGAGACGATCTTCGCCATCCTCGAGGACCGGATGGGGCACCTGTGGATGAGCTCCAATAACGGCGTGTTCCGCGTGTCGAAGAAGGAATTGAACGACGCCGCGGACGGCCGCATCCCGTCCATTCGCTTTACGGCGTATGGCATGAGCGACGGCATGAGGAGCGATGAATGCAACGGAGGCTTCCAGCACGCGGGCATCGCCGCTGCCGACGGCACGCTGTGGTTTGCGACGACGGTCGGATACGTGCGCGTCAATCCGCAGGCGCTGCCGGTCAATCTCGTGCCGCCGACCGTGGTGCTCGAGCAGTTCAGCGCCGATAAAAAATCGATCGCCCCCGTGCCGGGCGTCGAGATCGATCCGGGAGCGGGTGTGCTCGAGTTCACATTCGCCGGATTAAGTTTCACGGCTTCGGACAAGGTGCGCTTCCGCGTGCTGCTCGAGGGATTCGACGCCGAATGGATCGACGTCGGCCCGCGCCGCTTCGTGTCGTACACGAACATTCCCCCGGGTTCGTACCGTTTCCGTGTGCAGGCCGCGAACAACGACGGCGTGTGGAGCGACATCGGCGCGGTCTTCCCCTTTGTGCTCCGCCCGCACTTCTATCAGACATACTGGTTCTACCTTGCGTGCTTCGCCGGCATCGCGCTCTCCGGCGCCGTGACGCATAAAATCTACCGGCGATCGAAAGACCGGAAACTCATCGCGTCGCGCCGCCAGGCGCAGCTCGAAGCGCGGCTGAAGGAATCGCAGCTCATCTCGCTCTCGATGCAGCTGCAGCCGCACTTCCTTTTCAATACGCTCAACTCCATCTCCTCGCTCATGCACTTCGACGTGGACAAGGCGGACCGCATGATCGCGCACCTCGGCCAGCTGCTGCGCATCTCGCTCGACAGGATGAAGCGGCAGGAAGTGCCCCTGAAACAGGAGCTCGAATTCCTTGAGAGCTATCTGTGCATCGAACAGTCCCGCCTCGGCGACAGGCTCGAGGTCGTGCGCACCATCGACGAGTCCGCCCTCTCCGCACTCGTGCCGAGCATGGTGTGGCAGCCGCTCGTGGAGAACGCGATCAAATACGGGATCGCCCCACGCAAGACGGGCGGTATGCTCACCCTCGGGGCGAAACGCCGCGACTCGATGCTCGAGATCACGATACAGGACAACGGTGAGGGGATGGGCCGGAACGCGACGCCCGATTCGTCGAACGGCGTCGGCATCCGCAACACGATGGAACGGCTCGAGCTGCTCTATCCACACCGGCACCAGATCACATTCACGAACAATCCCGCCGGCGGTGTGACTGTAACTTTGCGGATCCCTTTCCGTAATGAGGAGTATGAAACCGATGCGCCCACAGCCTAATGCCGGCCAGACCCTCCGCGTGATCCTCGTGGATGACGAACCGCTTGCGATACAGAAGCTCCGCCACTTCCTGAAAAAGGAGGAAGGGGTGGAGATCGTGGCCGAATGCCTCAACGGGGATGATGCGATCAGTGCGATTCGCAGACTCTCGCCGGACCTTATCTTCCTCGACATCCAGATGCCGGAGATGGACGGTTTCGCGATGCTGCGCCGGCTCTCGGACGATGAAATGCCCGGCGTCATCTTCGCCACCGCATACGACGAGTTCGCGCTCAAGGCCTTCGACGTGCATGCGCTGGATTATCTGCTGAAGCCGTTCGACCGCGATCGTTTCGCGCAGGCGCTTGCGCACGCACGCGAGCGCCTGAAGCCGCCCGCGTCCGATGCGGTGCACAACCAGCTGCGATCGCTCCTCGACGTGGTGGCGCAATCCGCCCAGTCGACGCAGCCGGTCGACAGGCTCATCATCAAGTCCGAGGGCAAGGTGCTCTTCGTGAAGAAGGACGACATCGACTGGCTTGAGGCTGCGGGCAACTACATCAAGCTCCACTGCGGCGCCGAGACGCATATGCTGCGCGAGACAATGAACAGCATACAGAATCAGCTCGACGGTTCGAAATTCCTCCGGGTGCACCGCGGCACCATCGTGAACATCGAACGCATCAAGGAAATGCATCCCTGGTTCAACGGCGAATACAAGATCCTCCTCACCACGAACGCCCAGCTCGTCATGAGCCGCGGCTGCCACGAACAGTTTACGCGCACCTTCGGCAAGCCCATCTGATACACCTCTTGTATCCTTCCTTAAATGTTCCTATGTTTGTCCACTGCACTCTTTCCCAAAAAATTTTAGCAGGCATCCCATGTCCGAACCGCTCCTTGCGTACTGCAATTCGCTCGTCGCCAAGCACTCGATCGAGATGATCGATCTCAAGTGTATCGACCTCACGGGCAGGCTCCACCATATCACCCTTCCCGTCTTCCCGGGCATCCTCGCCAAACTCGTCGCCGAAGGCGTCGGCTTCGACGGATCGAGCTACGGATTCCAGAAGGTCGAGAACAGCGATATGATCATGATCCCGGACCTGACGACGGCGGTCGTCGATCCGTTCCGCGACATGCCCACGCTCAGCTTCTATGCGAACATCGTGCTCACGGACGAGGCGCGTTCCCCGTTCGTCCAGGACGGACGCTACCTTGCGAAACTCGCCTCGGGCCTCCTCGAGCAATACACAGGCGCCGACACGATCCTCTGGGGACCCGAGTTCGAGTTCTATATCTTCTCCCGCGTGAAGTTCGACACGCGCACGTCCTCCGCATTCTACGAGGTGGAGCACGCCGAAGAGTTCTACAAGAACGCCTATCATGCGGCGAATCCGTTCGACGTCTACGACGACTTCCGCGACGAGGCGTCGAAGCTCCTGAAACAGTTCGGCATCCGCGTCAAGTACCACCATCACGAGGCGGGCGAACGCGGCCAGCAGGAGATCGAAACATACTTCGAAAATCTCCTCACCACAGCCGACAATATCGTCACGGCGAAGTACGCGCTGTTCAATCTCGCGCGACAGAAGAATCTCTTCATCACATTCATGCCCAAGCCGATGTACCATCAGGCGGGGAACGGCATGCACCTGCACCTCTATCTGACGAAGGACGGCAGGAACATGTTCTACAAGAAGGGCGAGTACGGCAACATCAATCAGCTCGGCCGGTACTTTATCGGCGGCATGCTCAAACACGGACCGGCCCTCTCGGCGTTCACCAATCCGTCGACGAATTCGTACAAGCGGCTGGTGCCGGGCTTCGAGGCACCGGTGGCGCTCACATACGGACAGGCGAACCGCGCATCGGCCATCCGCATTCCGTCCTATGTCATCAATCCCGAGGAGACGCGCTTCGAGTATCGTCCGCCCGATGCGACGGCCAATCCGTATCTCTGTCTCTCGGCGATGCTGCTGGCCGGCATCGACGGCGTCGTCAATAAAATCGATCCGGTGAAGGAGGGTTTCGGGCCGGTGGACAAGATGCCCGAGGGCGCGGCGAGGGATGCGGTGCACTTCCTTCCGCGCAATCTCGCCGAGGCGCTGGACGCGCTGGCGATCGATAACGAGTTCCTCCGCCGCGACGGCCTCTTCACCGACGCACTGTTGAATCAGTGGGTGAAAGTGAAGCAGGAAGAGATCAAGGCGATCGGCACGATGCCGCATCCGTTCGAATACACGATGTACTTCAATTTGTAGGGCGAGCTTTTGGCTCGCCCTACGGGCGTTCCGCCTTGTGTAGGGCGAAATGACATTTCGCCCAAAATGCATGCAGTATGGCAAAATTTTGACTGTTGCATTTTCAGCCAATATCTTGTATGTTTAGTCTACTATCTGCAACCCCTTCGGGGTAAGGAACAAAACGTTTTATTTTCGTTATTTCTCATTAATGACGGGGGGAGGTGCGCTATGGCTCGAGGATTAAACAAGGTCACATTGATCGGGAATTTGGGAAAAGACCCCGAATTGAAATACACGAACAGTGGTGTCGCAGTTGCAACATTTTCACTTGCAACATCGGATTCCTGGAAGGATCAGGAAGGCAACATGCAGGAACGCACCGAATGGCACAATATCGTTGCATGGAGAAAACTCGCGGAGATCTGCGGCCAGTACTTGAAAAAGGGGAGCCAGGTTTACATCGAGGGGAAGATCCAGACGCGTTCGTACAACGACAAAGAAGGTGTGAAGAAATATATCACCGAGATCGTTGCGGATCAGCTGCTCATGCTCGGCGGCGGCGGCGGACGCCCGCAAGCGGAACAGGGCGACTCGGCTCCGATGCCCGAACCTGCGCCATCGAAGGATGAGGATCTTCCGTTCTAACTTTTTTTTTACGACATCCGTGTGCAGCAGCGCCCCGCCCTTCGCGGGGCGTTTTTTTTCCATCGTGAAAAAGTGTACATTGCTGTATGTTCCCAGAATTTTATCTCCATAGCACCGTCTTCGTCGTCCTCCTGTTCTGTTCCGCCTTCTTTTCCGGATCGGAAGTGGCGTTGTTCTCGCTGCAGCCGGCGATGCTCACCGGGATGGCGGGAGAAAAGAAGCATGCGTTGCGCTATGTGTCCGCGCTGCTTGCTG
>JAVBYH010000275.1 GCA_030824175.1 Bacteroidota bacterium
TTCGGACACGAGAAGGGGGCGTTCACGGGGGCCGTCTCGTCGAGGCGCGGACGGTTTGAACTTGCCGACGGGGGCACGCTTTTCCTCGACGAGATCGGAGACCTGCCCTTCGAGATCCAGCCGAAACTCCTGCGGGCGATCCAGGAAGGGACGTTCGAACGTCTCGGCGGCGAAAAGACGATGCATGCGGATGTGCGGATCCTCTGCGCAACGAATGCAGACCTCGAGCAGAAGGTGAAAGATGGAAAATTCCGAGAGGATCTTTTTTACCGCTTGAACGTCTTCCCGATCCATCTTCCTCCGTTGCGGCAGAGGAAGGACGACATCTACCTCCTGTCGAATTATTTTCTCGAGAAGCTCTCGAAGAAATTCGGGGACAAGGAGCTCGCCCTCACATCGGAGGCGGTGCGTATATTGCGGGAAAATTCGTGGCACGGCAATGTCAGGGAACTGCAGAATACCCTCGAGCGGGCCGTCATACTGAGCAGGGACGGCATCATTAAGCCGGCTCATCTGGTCTTCGAGAAAACGAACAAAGGAAGGTGCCAGCCTGCCGACGAGCACGCCGGCATCGGATCGTTCGAGGAGGAGAGTGCCGCCGCGATCAAAAAAGCCCTGTCGCTGACGAACGGAAAGATCTATGGCGAGGACGGCGCTGCGGCGCTGCTCCGGATGAAGCCCACGACGCTGCAGAGTAAGATGAAGAAATTGAAGATCACCGCCTGAGGCACCGTTGCGTCGTCCGTATCAGCGGCGCCCCTTCTCATCCGAGGGAAAGAGCGTCGATGCCGATCGTCTCGCGCAGATTGAAATCGCGCAGGGCGTTAATGAGCATGACCTGCGAGAAATGACGGAGATCGGACACGCGCACCTCCTCCTCGACGATCATCCCCCGGTCCACCAGCGAGGCGCGCATGGTGCCCTTCAGGAGCGGCTCGGAGGGCGTGACCCAGACAGTCTCCCTGAAGAAGGCGACGTTTGAAAAAGACGTGTCGGTTATTTTATTCTGTTTCACGATGAGGATGTCGTCGCAGTTGTTCCTGTACTGCAACGCTTCGGCGAACTGGCTCCGCTGTTCGAATTTGTACGGATAGGAAATATTGTCGCGGCGCACGAGCTGCAGTGAACGGATGGGCTGGCGGACATACGCCTCGTGCTCGACGGAGATGACGGTCTCCGCATAGACCATGCGACATCGGACGAGGCCGTCGAGCCCGTTCCCCGCCGCGACGATGTCGCGCACGTCGAGCTCGTCCGGGCATCCGAGGAGCTCGCGCCGCGACCGGTTCATCCGCGCGTTGTGATACTCCGCGTTGCGGACGACGCCGTCCACGATCATCATTGTCTCAAGCAGTCGGCACATAGACCTTCTCCAGCATTTCGTTGTATTCGGACCGGGCGCTGCTGTAGACGGTGACCCCCCCGCCGCTCTTGAACACGAGTCCCGCCGGTGTCCGTTCGATGAACCGGATCATGACGCACGAATCGAGCGTCGTGCCGGTGAAGATCCCGCAGACGCCGGTATAGTACCCGCGCTCGTAGCCTTCCACGCCGCGAATGATCTCAACCGTCTTCCTCTTCGGCGCGCCGGTGACGGATCCGGCGGGAAGCATACTGCAGATGATGTCGCCGAGCGTTTCATTCCAGTCCGATCCCACCTCGCCCGCGATCTTCGAACTCATCTGCAGGAGCTCGTGCCTGTGCGTCGTGATCCTGTCGATGTATCTGTATTTTTCGACGGTGATATGCCGGGCCACGATCCCGAGGTCGTTGCGCAGGAGGTCGACGACGGTCAGATGCTCGGCGCTCTCCTTGTCGTCGGATAGCAATTCCTCCTCGGCGTTCGGATGGTCCGCCGTGATCGTGCCCTTCATGGGATTCGTTGTGATCCTCCCGTCGGCGATCTGCACGAATATTTCAGGCGAGAAGAAGACGAACGTGTCGCGGAACAGCAGCTTGTATTTTGCGTTTCCGAGGTCGTATGCCCCGGAGAGCGTGCGATTCATCTCGATGGGCGTGGGCTGCGTGAGGTTGACGAGGTACGATTCGCCGTCCTTCAGATGGCGCTGAACTGCGTCGAATTTTTCACGGTAGGCGTCGAAAGAAACAGGGTGCGGCACGATCGATAGCGCCGGCATGGGCGCCCCGCTCCCGGCCGCGAAGGCCGGCGCCGTGTCGTTCGTGCGTCCGTTGAAGTCGTAGCGGATCTCCGCAGGATCCACCTCGGCAAGCGGCAGGATCACCGGACGCCGCATGTCGAAATCGATGATAAAGAGAAACGGGATCCGTTTCGATCCCAGCCGGTTCATCCGCTCTCTCATGCGTCTTCGTGCGCAGGCTCGAGGCACTGCTCCCCCTCGTTCTTCGTGTTGTTCACGTAGCGTGACACGGGGAACGCCTTCATGGTTCCGGCCGGGTACGGAACGAGGAGCTTCTTGAGGGACTCGACGTCGTTGTTCGCCGGATCGAGCCACGCGGCGAAATCCTGTTCGGCGATGATGACGGGCATCCGGTTGTGTATCGGCGCCATGAGCTCGTTCGGTTCGGTCGTGATGACGCTGAAGCTCGGATGCTCCTTCTCCTCGGCATCCTTCCAGATCGAATACACGCCCCCGAGCATGAACGGCGCCTCGTCCGCCATGCGGATGCACATGGGGAAGCGCTCCTTGCCCTCCCCCTTCTTCCACTCGTAGAATCCGTCGACAGGTACGAGGCAGCGCCGGGTCTTGAAGTACGGGGCGAAGAGTTTGCTCGTGTCGATCCGGTCGGCACGCGCGTTGAACGACGGGAACTGCGGATCGGGCTTCCCCGTCTTCGACCAGTGCGGTATGATCCACCACTGCGCCTCGAGCGTCTGCAGCACGCCCTGCCGGTTCACGACGATCGGGAGCTTCTGCATCGGCGCCGCGTTGTAGCGCGGCACCGTGAGGTACGGGATGTTCTGATCGTTCAGCGTGCGCATGAGCTCGAATGTCGCGAAGATCTTCCGCCCGCTGATGATGATGTATCGTCCGCACATAGAATACTGTTCCGTTTTATCCCTATAACAAAAGCGACCGTTTATGCGTTCGTCTGTTCTTTGCCGACGAGGTGGCTGTGCGTGCGGCCGTACGTGAAATAGATGATGAGGCCGACGGCGAGCCAGATGAGGAACCGCATCCAGTTCGTGAAGCCGAGCTCGGACATGAGATAGAAGCAGCTGATGAGCCCCATCACGGGGATGAGAGACAAATTCTTCGTCCAGCACAGCGCGATGATGACGGCGGAGACGAGGAAGAAGAGCCAGAGCGGAATGTGGTGCTTGAACACGTCCCATCCGGTGTGGAACATCTTCTCTTCGGGCAGTTTCATCGCGCGTACGAGCGACCGGTAGTCCGCATACTCCATGCGGTCGAGCAGTTCCACCACGGATGAATCCGGAACGGTGGTCTTTGCCTTGTATGCGAGGACGAATGTGACGGCGAATTTTTCATCGGGCGAGATGCCCGCCACGAATTCCCCCGGCGATTTGAGCTTTCGCGCCCGCAGGAAGTCCGAGACATTATCCGTGTTCAGGAACGACACGGCAACGACGGCGCCGAGCGCGAGCACGGGAATGATGTACTTTGAATTGACGTACGGCGTCTTGAATCTTCGTTCCGTCGTCGTGTCCGTCATCTGCAGCCGGAGCACGCCGCCGCACACGAGCACGAATGCGAAGAGCGTGCCGATGCTCGTGAGGTCGGTAACCTCGGTGAGATTCATGAACAGCGCGGGCACCGCGACAACGAACCCGGTGAGGATGGTGGAGAAGGACGGCGTCCTGTATTTCGGATGGACGCGAGAGAAGACCTTCGGGAGCAGGCCGTCGCGGCTCATGCTCATCCAGATGCGCGGCTGTCCGAGCTGGAACACGAGGAGCACGCTCGCCATAGCAACCACGGCGCTGACGGCGATGATGCCCGAGATGTAGTGGAGGCCGAGCCTGTCGAACGCGAAGGCGAGCGGATCGCCGACATTTAATTCGTCGAAGTGGACCATGCCCGTGAGCACGAGTGCGATGAGCACGTAGAGGATCGTGCAGATGATGATTGAATAGAACATCGCCCGCGGGAGGTCGCGCTGGGGATTGTTGCATTCCTCGGCCGTTGTCGAGATCGCATCGAAGCCGATGTATGCGAAGAACACCGCCGATACGCCCTTGAGAACGCCGGCGACGCCGTTCGGCGCGAACGGCACCCAGTTGCGCGTGTCGACGAAGAACGCGCCGATCGCGATCACTCCGAGGATCACGGCGAGCTTCACCGCCACCATGATGTTGCTCGCCTGCTTCGATTCCTTGATGCCGATATAGACGAGCCAGGTGATGAGCGCGGTGATGAGAAGCGCGGGCAGGTCGGCGACGACATGGATGCCGAAGAGCACGGGCGCCGTGCTCCAGGCCATGTACGCGGCGCGCAGCGTTGAGGGGACGGCGTCGAGTGCCGTCCCGCCGGCAAGCAGCGCGGCGACCTGCTCGTAGCCGCGATGCGCGCTCAGAAAGTCCATCGTGAAATATTCGGGGATTGTGTAGCCCATCGTTGTCACAAGGCTCGTGAAGTAATCGGACCACGAGATTGCCACCGCGATGTTGCCGATGGCGTATTCCATGAGCAGGTCCCACCCGATGATCCACGCGATGAGTTCGCCGAAGGCGACGTACGAATACGTATAGGCGCTGCCGGCCACGGGGATCATCGAGGAGAACTCCGCGTAGGCGAACGCGGAGAAGGTGCAGGCGATCGCCGTGAAGATGAAAAGAAAGATCACGGCGGGTCCCCCGGCGTAGCTCGCATTCCCGATCGTGCTGAAGATGCCGGCGCCGACGATCGCGGCGATGCCGAACGCCGTCAGGTCCCTCACCGTCAGATTCCGTTTCAGCGCGCCGAATTCGCCGTCTTCGCCTTCTGCATCATGTAAAATTTGTGGAATGTTCTTTTTCCGGAAGAGGGAGGATGTCGTCATCGGTACGGGATTTAGTGAGTGAGCCGGGATCAGAATGGAAATTCGACAGGAATTTCTTTTTTCTCTTCGACGATCTTTTGAACGGGCTTCGTGGCCTTGCCGTGCACGGGACTCGCCTGGACGAAGATTGCCTTCCTGGGCGTGGTGGGGCAGGCGTGTTCGCACGCACCGCATCCGACGCAGAGGTCCTCCTCCATCTTCGGCAGGAAGAGGCCGTCCGTCTTCACCATCCGCACGGCCTTCGTGGGACAATGTTCGGAACAGGCGCCGCAGTCCGTCTTCTTCGTGATCACGATGCAGTCCTCCTTGATGAACTTCGCGCGACCGAGCTGCACTTCTTTTTTCTCCGGCTTCGAGAGCGGGAGCAGCGCGCCGGAGGGACAGACGCTCGTACACACGGTGCATTCATACGCGCAGTATGCGTGCGAATAATCCATCTTCGGCTGGAACATGCCCGTGAGGCCGTAGTCGAGGAAGGACGGCGCGATGACCTGCGGGGGACACGCGGCGATGCAGAGATAGCACGATGTGCATGCGCTTGTGAAATGATCGCGGCTCCGTGAACCGGGCGGCGTCACGACGCCGCGCTTGTCGTACGTCGGCTGAGCCGGCTGCTCTGCCGCCGGAGGCGCCGACGGTTCCGCGTTCGCCCGGTACAGCGTCGCCGCTGAGGCCGCGGCCGCGAGCAAAGCGGCGGATTGTTTGAGCACGTCCCTCCGCTTCGGATTCGCCGTCGAGGCCGGAGCCACCGGCTTCTTCGCATACCGGAACGTGTAATGGATGCCGATGGACGGACACGAATCGATGCAATTGTAGCAGCTCACGCACCGGCCGAAATCGACATCGCGCTTCTTGTAGTCGATGCACTCGGCCTTGCAGATCTTCTCGCAGAGACTGCAGTCCTTGCACTCTCCCGGATCGAACGCGAGCTTGAAGAGCGACACGCGCGACAGGAGCCGGAGCACGGCACCCGTAGGGCAGACGGAATTGCAGAAGAGCCGGCCATGGAAGTATGCCATCCAGAAGAGAATGCCCGCCATGGCCGCGGTGACGACGAACACGCCGCCGGCCACCGTATGGAACGGCACAGCGTAAACGAGATAGAGGTGGAGCCTGTCCGATACCCAGGCGAGCGCATTGTTCGAGCCGACGACGCCGGGACGGACAAGCGTATAGGCGATGCGGCCGAAGAAGCTGTACGGATCGAGCAGGTCCACGAGCATCACGCTGCCGGCGATAAAGAAGAACACCGTCGCGCCGAGGAACGCGTAATGCACGACAGTAAACGCCTTGTGGTACCGGAACTTTCTCGGGCCGCGCTTCCAGCGCGACAGGGCGATGACGCCGTCTTGCAGCGTGCCGAGGGGACAGATGGAGGAACAGTAGACCCGCCCGGCAAGGAGCGTCAGCACGACGACGGCGATGAGCCCCGCCACGGGGGCACCAACGCGCAGCACCGTCATCACGGCGGGGATGAACTGCAGCGACGTGAGCGATACGAGGAAGGGCACGCGTGAAACATTGCTGATGTCGATGAACAGCAGCAGCAACGCACAGAAGAACACGACGGACACACCGACGCGGATCCGTTTTAAATATTTATACATCATTCAATCGGCACCTTCATTTTCACAACGATTACACTGAGATACGTTTGATGTTCAGTTGGGCGAGATCCATGCGGCCCAGTTTCTGTTCGGCGGCGATCCGGATGTGTCGGATGTCGGCCGGCTCCCAGCCGAAGAGCTTCGTGGCGGCGGCGTCGATCGCCACCATGTCCGTGGAGACGAGGAGCGATTTCATTGTCACGATGTCCTCCGCAGACACGCCGCGGGGGCCGTTGTTCCGCATCACGGTATACGCGTCCACGATGTTGAGTGTCGGCTTTTTGTACGCGGCGAAATCGGCGATGCATTGATGGAGGTCGTTGCGGTGCCATTCCCCGCGGTCCCACACGATCCCCATGAGGTTCTTCATGCTGACGGTGAGTTTCGTCGAGCTGTGGTTCTTCAGGACAGGCACGTTGATGAACACATCGGACTCGAGGATGAGCTCGTGAATCTTCGCGTTCGGGAGCTTCGACGTATTCGGCACGGTCACCTTCTGGTAGTAACTCTCGGTGTTGCCCGGTGCGACGCGCGCACCGGCATCCTTCGCCGCGCGTTCGACGCCGCTGTTCGCATACGCGCCCTTCCAGTCGTCGCACGTGTGGTCGAACACCGTCACCTGTTTTGCGCCGGCGGCGTAACAATGCTTGATGATCTGCGCCACGAGTTTCGGATTGGTGTTCGCGCCGCGTTCCGGCGAGACGTCCCATCCGATGTTCGGCTTGACCACGACCTTCGCCCCTTTTTTAACGAACTGCTTGATACCGCCCAGGGCCTCCATGGCCTTGTCGAACATCACATCCGGCTCCCCGCCCTTGACGGCGACGAGGTCGTACGGGGATGATCCCATCGGGGCGGCCATGCCTGCGAAGGCCTCGGCGTACGAGCCGAACGCGGGCAGCGCGCTCGCGCCGAATGCGGCATACATCGATTTCTTGAAAAAGTCTTTTCGGTTCATAATACGTCTCCTTTGCCATATTGTAGGGCGAAACGGCGTTTCGCCCCGATTCAAAGATAGTCCGGCTCGATAGGCAGGGCGAAATATCATTTCGCCCTACAAAAAAAAAAATTCACCAACGGGGCGAGATAAATCTCGCCCTACAGAAAAAATCAGCGCACCGGGTACGGCGGCTTCGCCGGCAACACGAACGGCTTCTTCTTGATGTTGTCGAGCGCCGTCTGGATCGCCTTCTCGAGCTGGGGATCGCCGCCGGCCACGACGGAAGCCGGATCGTTGTCGATGAAGATCGTCGGATCGGCGCCGTGATTCTCGACGAGCCACTTCCCGTTCACGTCGTAGAATGCGTTGTTCGACTGCTGCACCGTGCCGTTGTCGATCGTGGATTGGCCGTTCAGGATGCCGACAAGACCGCCCCATGACGGGACGCCGACGACTTCGCCGAGCTTGTTGGCCTTGAAATCCTCGACGAATGCCTCGCCGTCCGAGCCGTTGTTCTCGTTCGAGATGAGCACGTAAGTGCCGTTGCCCGCACTGCCCGGATACCGGAACGGCTCCATGCCCTGCAGACAGTTGTATGCCGTCATTTTCCGCTCGAGCTTGTCGATGAGGAAGTATTCCGTCCAGCCGCCGCCGTTGCGGCGCACGTCGATGATGATGCCTTCCTTGTAGCGGAACGCGCGCCAGAATTTGTCGAATTCTCCGACGCCGCCCGATCCCATCGCGTTGATGTGCATGTAGCCGAGCTTGCCGCCCGAGGCCTTCGTCACACGGCTGATGTTGTCGGCCAGCCAACGATGATAGCGCAGCGCCGGAGAGTAGCGGACCGGTTCCACCGTATATGTGCGCGCGCCGTCCATCGAGGGCGTCGAGTTCACCGTGACCGTCACTTTTTTGCCGGCCGTCATCTGCAGCAGTGTGTTATAATCCTCGGGAACGCGCAGCTGCGTGCCGTTGATCGCGAGCAGGAAGTCTCCCTCCTTCACCGTGATGTCGGGACGCGCGAGCGGTCCGATGAGATTGCGGTTGTATTCAGTGGGTCCGTAGATCTTCTCGAACGCATAGTACCCGGATTTCTTGTCGGCGGCGAGATCTGCGCCGAGCCAGCCGGTGAAGACGGGGGTCGACGGCGGGGCCGGAGCCTCGTTCATGTCGCCGCCGCTCACGTACGTGTGCGAGACGCACAGTTCGCCCACCATCTGCGAGAGCACCCAGTTGAGTTCGTCGCGCGACGAGAGCTGGGGAATATACGCGCGGTAGCGATCGCCCATGGCTTTCCAGTCGCGGCCGTGCATGTTTGTGTCGTAGAAGAAGTCGCGGTACCACCGCCATGCGTCGTTGAAGATCTGCGTCCACTCCTTGTACGGTTCCACGGTGTACGTCATGCCGGTGAGGTTCACGCGCTCGCCGGCGGACCTCATCGAGAAGGCTTTGTCGAACGACGTCATGAACACATCGTCGTCCTTGCGGATGGCGAGCTGTTCGCCGTTCGCCGACACCTCGTAGCTGCGTATCTTTTCGACGAGCGTCACTTCCTTCTTCTGCTCCATGTCGAACACATGGAGATCCCATTTCGTGGCCGCGCTCGGCTTGAAAATTTCCTCGTATTCGTCCTCCGTGAATTTCTCCACGGAGCACCATGCGAGCCGGCCTTTGCCCGCCTTCAGGTAAAAATAATTGCCCGCGGGAACCGGCAGCGGATACGTCCGCTCGCGGATTCCTGCGAAATCGATCGTCACGGGTTCGGCCTTCTTCTCCTTCAGGGATTTTTCCGTCCCGTTTTTTTCCGTCGTCTCTTTTGCCGGCGATTTTTTTTCATCCGCTTTGTTCACGACGGCGGCCCCTTCGGCGAACGGCGGTGCCTCGCCCGCGCGGAGCTGCACGGCCATCACCTGGTGCGGCGTGGAGACGACG
>JAVBYH010000274.1 GCA_030824175.1 Bacteroidota bacterium
GAGGATCATGTCATCTCCCCGCAGAAGGACCAGCAGAAATATCCCGCGACTGCAATAACGGATATAGCGGACAACATGCTCCGGTATCAGAAGACGAACGGCGGCTGGCCCAAGAACTACGACATGCAGGCGGTGCTCACCCCGGAGCAGAAGACGGCGCTTGCGGCGTCCGTGGGCGCGACGAACACGACGATCGACAACGGGGCCACGCATTCGCACATCGCGTATCTGGCCAAGGCATTCGCCCTCACGCGCGATGCCCGCTACAGCGCCGCTGCGACACGCGGCATCACGTACCTCCTCTCCGCCCAATACTCAAACGGCGGCTGGCCGCAATTCTTTCCGGAAAAAAAGGGCTACGCACGGTTCATCACGTTCAACGACGGCGCCATGATCGGCGTGATGGAGGTGTTCCACGCGATCGTCCGCGGCGACACGGCGTACGCCTTCGTCGACGACTCGCTGCGCGCGAGGGTGAAGAAGGCCTTCGATCTCGGGATAGAGTGCATCCTCCGCTGTCAGATCACAGAGAACGACACGCTTACCGCATGGTGCCAGCAGCACGACGAGATGACGCTCCTGCCGCAAAAGGCGCGGACGTTCGAACCCGCCGCCATCTCGAATCAGGAAAGCGCTGAGATCGTCGAATTCCTTATGAGCATCAGGCGTCCCTCGAAGCGCGTCGTCGCCGCGGTGAAGGCTGCCGTGCAGTGGTTCACGTCCGCCCAGATCCTCTCGCTGCGCGTCGATGAGGTGAAGGCGCCGGCCGAGAAATTCCAATACCATACGGCAACCACCGATAAGGTCGTTGTGGAGGACCCTTCCGCCCCCCCTATCTGGCCGCGGTACTCCGAACTTGGAACACACAGACCGTTGTTTTCCGGCCGAAACTGGAAGACAGTCTACTCGCTTGCCGAGGTGGAACGGGAACGCAGAACGGGGTACGCTTGGTATACAGACGACCCGGCAAAAGTCCTGAAAAAATTTCCCAAATGGGAGAAGAAAATCGCGTCGGCCGCAATCGGACAATAATCACTGACAATAATCGCTGTATTTTCCCCTTGACAATACGCCTTCGTCTTCATACACTATCCACAACAAGGGGAAGACGCGACTCCATGCAAGAAATCATCGGTTTTGAACAACAAATCGCCGGAGACGGGGCATGCGGCAAGTATGCCCTCAGGCATGCCCTGCTGCTCCTGGGAATCCCCGTGAGCCAACGCGAGGCCAGCGCGGCCACGCAGGTGCCGCCATGGAAGGCCATGCAGCGCGGGACGAACGAGGCGGAGATCAAACGCGGGCTGAAGGAATTCGGATGCACCGGCATCGAATACTCGGGCAGAAGCCTCCGCAGTTACACGGCCCACATCAATCGCTGCCTCCGCGGCGCCCTCCCCGTGATCATCACGGCTGAAAACGACGAACACTGGGCCGTCATCGCCGGCAAGAAATCACGCACCGAATATTTCTGGATCGACTCGGCGGAGCCCGATGTCATCGGGTGCTGGCAGTGGAACGACATCCTCGCATGGATCGACAACGACGTCTTCTACGGCATCGGGGTCCTGCCCAGGAACAAGGAACAGCTCGCACATTCGCTCGTGCCCCGCTTCCCGGAGTACGCACAACTGATGAAGGATGCAACACTGCGCCAGTACTGGGGATATTATCTCGACGATCTCTACGGGGGAAGCCTGAACGGGGAATCGCCGCGGCAGTTCTTCGAGAAGTACAGGAAACCGATCATCGAAACGATCTGCATCCAGTACCCTCAGGCGGACAGGGAAACGATCACGTGGGAATTGAAGAATTACGAAACGGTTGCCGTTGCGCACAACCTCGTGCCGTCGCTTATCGAACTGACGGCGGCGATGACATTGATCGCCGTGGGAATTGAATAAGCAGTTATTCGGTGCGGCGGCAGACGAGGAGCGTTTTCGGCGTCAGCACATACCATAATTCGCCGGTGCGCGCCGCATCGCGAAGCGTTTCGACACGTTCGCCCACGATCATCCCCGCCCCAATGCGCACGCATCCGGCCTGCCGGTCCGGTCCGACCGGAACAACCGTCACCGCAGACGCGCTCACGCACACAACATCGCCTCCGCTCGACGACAACGCAAGTAACGGCCCCCCCACCTTCACCTCGACCCGCCGCACATAGTTGCCGAACTGATCGAACAAGACGACAGACTGCCCGTCTGCGACGGCCACGTGCCCATCCCCTGTGATGCAGATATCCGCGGGCGCATGCAGCCGGCCCTCGCCCGACGCATACGTTCCGAATTCGCGCTCGACCCGGTATCGCGGCGTCATTTTCACGACGCGCATCCCGTCGACATCGAGCACGAACAGGTCACCCTGAGCGGACTGGACGGTCGCCGTTGGCCTGAACACTCCGCCAAGCCCGAGGCCTTCCGCGGATTTCGGCTCGTCGATCGTCTGCACGTACTGCAGATCCCGATCGAACTGCTGGACGCGCCTATTCCCGCCGTCTGCAACGAACACCGCGAGGGGGAACGATGCGGACACATCCGTCGGCCCGTCGAATTCGCCCGCGCCCCATCCCGTCCCCTGGATGCGTGAGAGCTCTCTGCCGTCGCCGCCGAATCGAATGAGGGCGTTGGCTCCGGCGTCCAGTACGATGAGCTCGCCTGCTGCATTCACCGAGAGGCTCGCGGCAGACGTGAAGGTGCCGATCGTATTGTCGACAGTGAGTGTCTGCGAGCATGCAGGGGTGTCTTGAAAGGGAAGCGCAAGGGTGAGCAGCGCCATGCCGCACAGGCGGAGCAGATCGTGCGATGCGCGGCGCAGCCCGGTCTTCGGGAGCGAGCGTGATGAATGGATTGTCATGGGTTTAAAATACGGAAGGGTTGAGTAAAACTCAACCCTTCCGCATTCTTTTCGCGCTGTGGATCCTCGCTTAGAAGCCGAGGCGGACCGCAACGACGTGGTTCGCATCCATGATTGTCAGATGGCGATACGCATAATCGATCATGACTGCCGTGCCGCCGAGGTCGTAGTTGATGCCGACGCCCGCGGTGAAATCATACAGATAGTCATTCTTGAATTTGCTTTCCACCGTCGACAGCTCATCGCGTTCCATACCCGGCGAGAGCTGATAACCGCCGCGCAGGAACAACAGATTGTCGAAACCGTATTCGACGCCGAAATTATACTCGTCGTTCTGGTAATTGTTGTTCACAAAACTCGACATGACGGCCAGGTTGTGGACATCATACGACTTCGTGTAGGACAGACCGATCTCGAGTGTCGACGGGAGGTCGAATGTCGCCGCTTCAGTACTGTAGAGCTGCGCGGGACGCAACGCATCGGTTACTTCGGCCTGACGAAGAAGGTTGGATCCTGTAAACGTCATGTTCGGTCCGATGTTCTTGATCGCGATACCGAGGTTCAATCCGGGCATGCCGAGTCCCTTGTACTGAACGCCTGCCGTAAGGCTGACGCCGGAAGCCGACGTGCTCATGATTTTTTCCGAAATGATGTTGAACGTTGCACCGACGGAGATCCGATCGCTCAACAATTTCGCGAACGAGATGCCCAATGTCACGAAGGACGGCGAGAAATCCTCACCCGTGCCGTCGGGAAATTGCTCTGTCGTCACCGGGATATCGCCGAAATTAAGCGATTTGATCGTGAAGGCGAGATGTCCGAATCCGGCGTTGAGGCCGATACCGCCGTATTCGACGCCGATGTCGCCGATGTAATTCATGTGCGAGAACATGACTTCGGCACCGCGGTCCGTTCGTGCGAGGCCGGCCGGATTTGCGAACAACGCATCCATGCCGGTAGCCATAGATATATTCGAGTTAGCGAGCGCGATACCACGCGCGCCGACAGGAATAAGCAGTTCTTGCGCGCCCGCAGTACCAGTGCGGCTCTGATTCCCCGCTAATGAGGAGAGAGTCACACCCGCCAGCAGCACAAAAATCAGCGTGATGTGTCGTGTGAATTTATGCATATTAAAAATCTCCTGTGTTCATTTTTATGTAAACTCAAAGTGAGAGAACAAAATCATTGTCTGAAACTTAGTATTTGTCGAGCTGTTGCGCCTCGGGGATGATCGCCAGTTTCAGGATCTTCTTCCCAAGTTCGGCCATGTCCACATACACCACATAGACACCAGCGGCAACAGGCAGACCTGATTCATTCTTCAAATCCCAATTCATGAACTGAGTTTCGTCGTTTTTCAACAGCGTCCGCACACGAACACCGGCAAGATTGATGATGTTAATCGTCGCCTTTGCGGGAAGATGATTGAACGTGACAAAACGATTGTATTTGTTCGGTTCCTTCGAGTTGAATCCGAAGTACGGATTGGGGAACACATTGATTTTTTGGACGTCCATCTTGCTGTCTTCCAACGTTACCGTCGGTGCGGACGGCGTGAACGAGTAGACGTCGGCATTCGTCACCAGATTATTCGCGAGGATCGTGAATTCGTTCCCCGCCGGCCACGCGTTCGCATTGCGGCGCGCGGGGGTTCCCATCCACATCATCGGCGTTTCGACGTTAAGAATGTCGACCGCAAGCGTGGCACTCTGTGTTTCCTTATAGTCCTCATCGTAGATGAAGAACCATTCGCGCCCGCCCGATGCGCCGACGTTATCGACGCCTGCGATCGCAGGCCAGTATTTACCGTCGACGAGACCGCTTGCGGCGTTGTTTTCAAGGTGTCCGACTGCAAGACGACGCGGCGGATTCACCTCGATGTCGTATGCTGCAAACGGGAATGACTTCTTGAAATCCTGGAACGCGTAGCCAGCCGTCTTATTGATGATGAACGGTGCGAATTCCGGTTTTACCGCGGCGGCCGTTGCGCCGCGCAGATAGCGATACGCGTACGAGATGTTCGGATCGTTTGCAACGACATTGCCATCCGCATCCGTCGCCGCGAACTTGATCAGCACATCGTGCTGGCGGTCGTACGGCACGCCTCCCTTGAACCAATGATCGTATGCATTGCCGATTGCGCCCGGATCGCCGTACACATCCGTCCCACCGGTGAAGCCTTCGAGGCCGAAACCCGTACCGCCGGACCACGACCAGACGCGCGTCGTCGCACCGACAGTCCAGCCTTTCATGCCGGGAGGCGGACCCTGCACCTTCAGGAAGAATCCGTCGACGCTCGAATAATCGTCGTCGCCCGAGATGTTCGTTTGGTTCTTCAGCAGTGTATCATTCGCCGCGTTCGTCAGGTGCCATACCGTAGCGCCGCCCACCTCGCCGAATGTCACTTTATACGCTTTTCCGGTCAGCTTCAACGGATCGAGGACGATCGGCGTCACTTTTCCGTCACCGCCGCCGGCCGTATGCGTCACGGCAACCGTATCGGTCGGATCGTTATTGAGTCTCGTGCCGGGTTTCGTCGACTGAGGAATAACCGGAACGACGATCGGTGCGCTTTCCAATGTAACGGGTGTAGCGCCGGGCGTCTTGTTCAGGTTATACGCGGACACCGCGAAGTAATACGTCTGGCCGTTCACGAACGGCTTGTCGTTGATGTAATCCTTTTCGGCCATGAAATACCGCGCGACGCCTTTGTCTTCACCGTTTTGAACGGGAACGTAGACGAGCGAACCGAGCGCGTTGCTGTAGATCGTGTCGAGGATAGCTCCCGTACCGTCCGTGACATCGAATGTTCCGAGAAGTTTTGCATTCGCGAATCCGGCGCCGGGAGTCTGATACACATTGTATCCCTGGAACGAATAGCCTTTCGGGGCGGGGACTTCGACATCCTGGATCGATTTATAGGACGACCAGTCGAGGACCACCTGCTTGTCGAGGCCTGTCGCCGTCATGACGGGCTGTGTCGGCGGTTTCGGAAGGTCGAAGAACAGATCGTATGCCTGCTGAGCCAAGCGATCGTAGTATTTCAAGAGCGCGACGGACGACAGACGGTCGAAGCCCTGAGCGACGATGCCGGCGACGACGACTTCCTGCGTGTCGCCATCCGCCATCGTGAACGGACCGGCGCACAACATCATGCGGCGATCGTCGGGTCCGGCGATTGTACCGTCGATCCATCCCTTGCCTGTGACGGGGTCACCGGAAAGCGTGAACTTCGTCTTCTGTCCGGTTGTCGGATTCACATAGGCATCGCCCGTTGTGCCGACCAACCCGTTCATAAGGTTGTACATCTGGATCTGGCCCTTCGCGTCGTCAAGCACGGGATCGCGATAGAGCGCGTTGCTGTTGATGAAGAAATTGAACGACGTCATGTTCAAATTCTTGAAGCCGCTCCGGAAGCCACCGTTGAAGATCGCCTTATCCGAAGGATTGCCCGTCTTGATGATCGGTCCCTGGAAGAAATCGAAACCTGTAGCGGCGGGTTTCGAACCGAAGAAGCCGTCATTGTTGGTGCCATTATACACAAAGCCGAGTCCGAGCAGCGTATCGCAGCCGGTGAAATCGTCCTTGTATCCAAGGCCGCCGCCGAGATCGGGATCGGCCCATTGTGCGACGTACATGCTGTCGATCTTGAAACCGCTCTTGTTGATGATCGTGTTCTTCTGGAAGACCGTATTTCCCAAGGCGCCGGCGAGGCGGTAGGCCCAGATTGTCTTCTGCATTTCGATGCCGATGGGATTCGAACCGAGGAAATGCACAACGCGCGATGCGTCGAGGTCGTTCGTCACGTACCAGAGAGTCTGATCGGCCCCCGGCACACCCGGAATATCGGATGCCGCATCGTATTTTCCGTTCTTGTTCACGTCGGTATACGGCGCACCTTCAACACCCGGCCAATCGTTCCAATCCCTGAGGTAATCATCGTACAGGGATTGAGCGGTCGATCTGCTGTCGTATTTCGCGTAGAGCGCGATTTCCTGTTCGAGGACGGATTGCACCTCGTCGAACTTCACACCCGGCTTCACGTCCGGACGGACGCGATACAGGCGGTTTCCTGCGGCACCCGGATCCGAAGCGACAGGAGCAGTCGTTGCCGTACCGGGTGTCACAATGCGACCGGCCTGAAGGCCCTGGTTGTAAGTCGAACCGCCGACTTTCAACTCGCCCTTATGGAAGCCGCCCCACACGAAGCCTTCCTCGAAAATTGTGATGCCGCGTTTCGCGGAAATCAATTCGAAGCCGCCATCGCCGGTGTACGGGTTCAATGAACCGTCACCGTTGTTCTTGTAATAGGAAAAGATATTATTGATGTCTATTGGAGCGAAGACATCATTCTCAGAGACCTTCTGCAACGAGGAGCGTTTGCGCTCGGTATGTTGCCCAGCCACGGCAACTCCCGACAGCAACGCCATCGTCAGAATGAGGATAATGAATTTGAACTTCGTCATAACGTTAATCTCCTGGTTAAAAAAGATGTTAGTATTCAAGCTTGACGCCGAAACGGACCATGCGCGGGATATCATAGTTCCCGGAATTCAATCCCTGGTTGAAGGCGGTATAGACCGCTGCATACTGGGGGCCGAATTTCGCGGCTTGTCCGGATCCGTTGGCCGTGGCCAACCATCCATCGTCGGAAGCCGAACCTGTACGATCGAAGACCGCAGTCGGATTGAGTGTGTTCAAGAGATTTTGCACATAGATATAGAGGTTTGCGTCGACCGGACCAAGGGAGATGGTTTTGTCGATGCGGACATCCAAGCGGTATGTCCAGGGAGTCGTCGATGCACCAATCGATTCCACGGGAATCCGCGAACGGGGATCCGTTGTGCTGATCGCGTCGATGGACAAGCGGGTGAAGCTGTATCCGCTCGCGAACGTCATCAGGATGTTGACGCCCGACCGTTCGAGGATTGCTCCGCCATCTTCACGGCCGTAACGATAATCAACCGAGATGTTGCCCGTATGTGTCTGGTTGAAATCCACGGGGAAGATGAATTTCGGCGTGAAGTCCGCGACACCGGAAGCGGCCACGGCACCGGCCAGCGAGTTCGGATTCGAACCCGTACCGCGTGCGTCCGAGTACGTATAGCTCACCTGCGACTGGATGCGGTTCGTACGGCGCATCGTCAGGCGGAATTCCATACCCTTCGTCGTGGAATAATCTCCGTTGACGAGTGTCGGGTAATTCTGCTGATTTGCATCCGCCTGCGGCGTGATCTGCGCATACTGGATTTGGTCCTGGATGTCGCGGTAGAACGTCGTGATATCGAACGATGCCGCATCCGAGATCTGCTGCGAGAAGCCGATTTCATACTGTGTTGTGCGTTCGGGGCGAAGTCCCCAGCCGCTGACGAGGTTGCCGTTGAAGAACAAGCCGCCTTTGACGTGGGCGTACGAACGGCCGAGGCCGAGGTACGAATCGCGGAACCGCGTGCTCGACACAAGCTTGTTGTACTGCGCATGGAACACCGTTCTGTCCGTCACCGGGAAGGAGAATCCGATACGCGGGCTGATAAAGTCCTTGGCGGGACTTTCACGGAACGACGACGAGGCGATCACCTTGTTCACTTCGTCGAACGACGCTTTTTTCGCATTGAGCAGCTCAAGGCCGCCGTTTTTAATGTAATCGTACCGGAACCCGATGTTGATATTGATATCCGGGAGTTCGATCTTGTCCTGAATGTATGCTGCCATTTCGACGGGCTTGCGCGGACCGAGATCCGTGATGTTCTTCGTCACCGGATCGATGACATCATCCGAGATTTCATTGCCGAACACATCGTACCCGTAATTGTCGAGACCGCCGTTTTGCTGACGAAGGAGGACAGCCTTTTCGGCTTCCGTGTACGATGCATCCGCCATGAGCGACCCGCGTTGGAGCAATCCGCCGGGGGAGTACCGACGATATGTGTATGTGTTGTATTCACCGCCGAATTTGATCGAATGATTCGTTGTCTGGGCCGACAAGTCGACACGGCCGCCGATTTTTTGTTCGACCTGCCTGTCGTATGCCGTTCTGTCGCCGACGACGACTGTGCCGGGCTGGTTGACTTCCATATCGCCGTCCATTAACAGCCAGCGGGTGAAGTTCGATCCCGATTTTTGTATTGTGAAGCCGAGCGCGGCATTCGCGGAAGAATCACCGTATGCATCCAAATTATCAAGGAAGTACGGATCCATGACGCCGAAATTGCGGCGCGTGTAGTACACACTCGCCTCATAATTGATGAGCGGCGTGACGAAATGCGTCAATTTGAAGCTTCCGAACCCGTTCTCACGTTTGATCAAAGCGAGACGATCCTGGTTGAAGAGATTCAACATTGCGGCCGTGTTGCGCTGCTGTTGTTTTGTATACGAACCGGAGGCGCGAACCTGAATGTCGCCGCCGTTGTAGAGGGCTGTTCCGACGAGTGTGTTCGTACCAAGACTTCCGCTGAGGCGATTGCCCGACTGATAGATCAGGTCGAGCGTGTCGCTGGCGATGTCGTCGGGATGCAATACCGTTTTGGCCGGAGCCGTCACGACGCCGGTAATGTTCGA
>JAVBYH010000385.1 GCA_030824175.1 Bacteroidota bacterium
CCCCTTGAGACCCTTCAGCGATATTCCTTCGATCCGATACTCGAGAGCGACAACGCCGAGCCGTTCGACCTGTCTGCCCATGGCGACGGCGCCGCCGTATGTCACCGTCCGGTACTCGCCGATCTGCTGCCGCTTGAATTCCGATTTCGTCTTGAGCGTCGAATCGTTGCCGAAGAGGTACGTATCGCGGAACGAGTGGCCGCCGGTGAGCTTGAAGTTGAAATAGCTGTTGAAGATGCGTGTCGTTTTAATTTCCGCCTCGTACGAGCGGTTGCGCAGCCCGCCGGCGAAGGCGAAGCCCGCTTCGGTGGCCGAGCCGAGAATGTTTTCGTCCCGCAGGCTGATCAGCGGCTGTCCGTTCCGCTCGTTGTCAATCCTGATGCCGAGCCGGATGAGTTCCGCCTGCCGTTCGGTGACCTTGACGACGATCACCGTTTTGTCGCCGTCGTACCGGAAGTCGATGAACGCCTGTTCGAAGAGGTTGGTGGCGAGGAGGTTCGCGATGGCGCGCTCCGCGCTTTTAAACGTGAAGATGTCGCCCGTGGTGAAGGGCAGTTCGCGCCAGACGACCCAGTCGCGCGAACGCGTGTTGCCTTCGAGCATGATGTGATCGATGACGCCTTCATCGATATCGAAGACGGCAGCGCCGGTGGAGTCATTGAAGCGCATCGCGTGCACGCGCGCGAGGGAGTAGCCGGCAGTGCGGTACACCGCGAGCAACGAGTCCGATGCCTGGCGGAGGAAGGCGCGTGTCGCAGGCGCCGGCACAAGGCGCGCGATCGGGCGGAGCAGTGGGCCGGGAGCGAAGGCGGTCACTCCCGTCAGTTCCACGGAGCGAATGAGCGGAATGCGTGCCGTGTCGGTTTCCGGCGGCGGACGGCGGCGGACGGCGGCGGCAATGCTGTCGCGCAGGCGCGGGATGACGGCGGCGGTGCCGGCCTCGCCTTGGCAGATGAGCGAATCGAAGTTCGTGAAATCGCTGGGGAGGCGTTTGCCGAGCAGCGGACTGATGACGACTGTCGCTTCGTCGAGCGCCTTGCGGTTCGCCGTCTGCGCCATGATGCCGATGATCTGATCGGCGATTTCCCAGGGCATGTTCAGCTGCTCCGCGGTCCGGAGCAGGCTCGTGACGTCCACGGCGATGACGATATCGGCGCCGAGCGACCGCGCGACATCCACCGGAATGTTCGACGACAGCCCGCCGTCGATGAGCTGCATCGAATCCTTCTTCACCGAGCTGTAGAGGAGAGGGACGCCGACACTCGCCCGCATCGCCTCCGAAAGGTTGCCTGATCCGATGACGATGCGCCTGCCCGAGATCATGTCTGTTGCAATCGCGCGGAACGGTATTCTGAAATCGTCGAACGTGCGTTCCGGATGATAGAGACTCTGCAGCGTGACGGTGTTCAGGAAGTGCGTGAGATTCTGACCGGTGGAGATGGACGACGGGATCACCGGAGAAAGACCGTCGAAACGGATGACGAGCTGATTCCGATCCGCGGTCTGTTTCTGTTCGAGGAAGAGGCTGCGGCGGTCGTACCCATCGGTGAGCGAGAGGATCGAGTTCCATTCTGTGGTATCGATCATCCGCGTGAGCTGCTGTGTTGTATATCCCGCGGCGTAGAGTCCGCCGATGATGGCGCCAATGCTCGACCCGACGATGATGTCGATGGGGATGTTGTGCCGCTCGAGCGCCTTCAGGACGCCCACGTGCGCAAGGCCTCGGGCGCCGCCGCCGCTCAGGACGAGCCCGATCTTCGGACGCTGCTCGTTGTGGGCCGGAAGGGGGAGACTATCTGCCGCGCTCCGTGCCGCCGCGGGGCGCGCGAAGGAGAACAGCAGGAACAAGACGAATGATCGGTATATGTGGCTGCGGGTGCGACGGGTCATGATCCAAGATACGTCAAAGTTACGAAAGAAAAAAACGGAGGGCCCGGCGCGCGGCGTCCGGGAGTAAAAATATTGTTGTGGAATATTAAAAAGAGTCGTATATTGAAACCGTAATTCACAGGTACAATGTTGTTGGAGTTGTCACTCCGAAGATTTTTCAGAGTCAGCTGTAAGGGGATACCTTCCTGCGTTAGAAAAATCAGAAGTGAGATACAATACGTTGTACATCCGTCTTGGAAGGGCGGAGTTTATGAAAAATCTTTTCAGAAAGGATCTTTTCCATGGAAACCGGAAAAGTGAAGTGGTTCAACACGGCAAAAGGCTTTGGTTTCATCTCGCGCGAAACAGGCGAAGATGTGTTTGTGCACTATAAATCCATCACGGGGGATGGGTTTAAGAACTTAGCTGAAGGCGAATCGGTTCAGTTTGAAGTGGAAAAAGGACCGAAAGGTTTGCAGGCCGCAAACGTCTCGAAAGTCAGCGCGTAAAACGTAAAACGTCCCGACCAACACTCGGGACGTTTCCTTTTTCACTCCTCGTCATCGTCCCCCTCTGGAATCGCATCCTCGAGATTCGTGTCGTCGGCAATGAACACACGCGAGCACATATCACCCTTGTAGCGGCCTTCCCGTTTACACCCCTCCATGTGTTTCTTCACAGCATCCACATCACTGGCGCTTTCGGTGAAACAAAACTCGTTGAGCTTGTCGCCGCATTCCGTGCAGAAGACTACCTTCTGGTCACTCTCTACATCTTTTTTCATGGCACAATGGGTTGGTTGGAAATACGTTCTCTCTCTCTCTTCACAAACCCCTGTGTCGGTTATTTGGTTCCACACCTACGGCACTCGCACATCCCAGGGAACGCGTTTATAAATGCCAAAGTAATTACCGACAGCCAGCGGGGGAGTAAACTCGTTCGTCTTCACGTCGACGAGCACTTCGTGTACAGTATCGGGAAACCTGTGGATGTCGATCTCACCCAGGCGTCCTCCGTGGGTACGCGACGGAGCGATTGAAAATTGCGCCGCGAGTGTCTCAAAATCGCCGCCCCTTTTGAGCAGGGCGTAGACCGAATCCGCGATGGTCCGTGTGGGGCAGACGATCTCCATCACTCCCATCATCACCGGCTCCTGGCAGCGCACGCACGCATGCAGGTCGACCCAAAGCTTGACCGGCGTGCCGTTGTACATCCCGGGAGTGAACCTCCAGCGGCGGATCCGCTGAACGGCGAGCGAATCCCACTCCGGATCCCCGCTCCAATGGGTAAGCTGCACTCGGAGTACGGAGCCGTCTGTGCCCACCTGAAGCTTCATGTGAAAGTCCTGACGGAAGGCGGCCAGGTTCGGCGGCAGCATGGGGAACGGTTCCTGATCGATCAACTTCGGCGCGATATACGAATCAGTCGGCTGTGAAGCCACACACCCGACGAAAAGCACTCCGAGCAATAGAAGTAACGGTTTCATGGCGGGCCTCCGGTGTTCTTGTCCGTAAGGTGCCAACTATTTGGATCAAAATCAAGCAGCCGTTTCAGTCCTAAACACGCGTCCTAAACACGCGTCCCACAACACGCATCCCACACACGCATCTCACACACGGATCCCACACACGCGCCGCCACACCCGGGGGGATGGCGGCGCGTGTCAGAAGATCGAATAATTCAGGCCGAGCGCGAGCATCTGTTTCACCTGCGTGCGCGGTGTTACCTGGACGTCGTTGACGAGCACAAGATTGAGCGAGACGGCGATGTATTTGCTCACCTTTGCCGTCACCATGTTGTCTGAACGCACGATGACCTGGTCCAGGTGGTTGACCGGATCGAACAATTCATTGTGTGAGGTGAAGAGGATGTTATCGTCCAGTTTCAGGACGATATCCGTAACGGACTCGATACCGCCGTCGACCTTCGTCTTTTCAATCGCCGTCGTCTTTGGATCGTCGGCATACACGGTGTATTTCGATGTGAGCACTTCGCGAAGGGCCGCTCCGAGGCGCGTCTTGATCCAGTCGGCGGGTTTGTATTCGAAGCCCGCTGACTGGACGATGTACGCCGGATCGAGGAACGTAGAGACCGTGGTGCGGACGTCGTTCGCATCGAAGACGTGTCCGTCGGCGAACTGCGTCTTGAACGACAGCGCGCCGTACGGATTCACCGCCCATCCGGTCTTGTACGCGAGGACCGATTCAAGTTCGATCTTGTCGTCCGTCTTGCGGACCTGTTTGCCGTCGAGCTTCGTTTGGCCGAACGCGAATTTATAATTGTTCGTCCAGGTCCAGAGGGGAAGCCGCATCTCCGATTTGCCCTCGAGCCTGATCGTCCACGAGATGGCGTTTTCTCCGCCCCGCGCCCAATCCGTAAATGCCACCTGCGTCGCGGAAAGGCTTGCGATACCCGTATGCTGCCACGTCGTATCCGGTATGGCGACTGCCGCCGGGGTCATCGGTTGTGTCGGCGTTTGTGCGGCGGCGGCCGATATGCATGCCGCCGCGAGGGCCAGCACGTAGATATAGTGTCTCATCGAACGTTCTCCAAGTGTATGGGGTTGTGTTTATTTTACCGTCGAAGTGCAATGTCCGCAGCGCTTGGCGGCCAGGGGGATCTCCATGAGGCACTCCGGGCACTGCTTCGTCGTTGGTGCCGGCGCGGGTGCGGCCGGCGCTTCCTTCTTGAGGCTGTTCATCGCCTTGACGAGTATGAAAATGACGAATGCGACGATCGTGAAATCGATGACGGTGTTGATGAACGCGCCGTACTTGATGGCGACATCGACGACACCCGGAGCCGATTCCTTTAAGGGGATGAGGAGCTTCGTGAAATCGACGCCGCCCAGAAGCATGCCGATTGGGGGCATGATGACGTCGTTCACGAGCGATGTAATGATCTTGCCGAAGGCTCCGCCGATGATGATGCCGACGGCCATGTCGACGACATTGCCCTTCATAGCGAATTCTTTGAATTCCTTTACGATAGCCATTGTCCAGCCTCCTTCAAGGTATGGTGTCGGATGTGGAGGAAGAGTGCCCCCAAGGGTGGTATACAAGATAAAAAGCCCATCAATGCTGTGCAAGTGAAAATTGTCGAATGGTTTACTTCTCCGCCGGACGTTCCGTGTTCACCATCTCGACGATCGAGAGGGCGTATTCGGCGCAGCACCACGACAGGGGAGACGCGTCGCTGCAATCGCTTCCATTTAAGTAGATGCGTTCGGGCATGAGGCCGTATGTGTTCGCGTGCGCGCTCATCCAGGAAATGTATGCTTCCGCCTTCCGGATGTCCCCGAAGCGGGCATTGTATTGCGCCGCTGCAGCCGTTGTGAAGAAGAACACGTCGTGACCGTAGCCGATGAGCCAGTCCTGGACCGCATCGAAATACTGCATGCCGCCCCCGAGCCCGACCGTGTGCTCATCGAAGAACGCGTTTGTCGAACGCATCTCCCGCGTTGCGGGGTACCCCCAGAGCACGCCGAAGTTCGTCGACGTATCCCACAAGCGCAGTGTATCGCGCGCGGGATACGTGATACTCCTGTTGTCGTCTGTCTTTGCGCCGTGGAAGCGGAGGGCCATGTACGCTCCCTTGTCGCGATTGTACATCTGTGGCAGCGAGCGCGCGATCCGTTCGGCCGCGCCGTGATAGCGGGCCTCGCGGATGGTGTCCCTGGCGGAGCGTGCGAAACGCGAGGCCGTGAAGAGTCCGGCCGCGCATGCCATATTCGTTGCAGGAAGATACCCCGTCCATTCCACGATGCCGCCTTCATAGAGCAGTCCGGTGCTGTCGATCGACGATGCGATGAAATCGGCGAGTGCGTTCATCGTATCCTTCGGCGCTAGCCACGCGCCCGTACGGCCGTGATACATGTCCAGCAATTGGAGCAGATACCCGTTCGCGTCCCATTCGGGTTCGTCATAACGCGCGCCCGAGCCGGCGTCGACGGCGAGGCCGCGCGCGTCGTACCGTGCATAAAACTCGCCAGGCGATTTGCGTGGCACCGCGTGCCGCGTCCAGTATGTGATGATGCTGCGCGCTTCCTCAAGATGACCGGTTTCGATGAAGACGCGGGCGCACATCATCGCGTCGCGGGGATACAGCTGAGGCATGTTGTTCGTCGTGAACTGTCCGGTGATATCGGCAGGGACGTTTCCGTTGACATTGGCAGAATATGCGGCGTAGAGATTCCGCTTGTACGCCTCGGTGAGCCGCGCCGTTTCGGGCGACTGCGATTTGACGCGGGGCAGGACGCCCTTCGCCATCCACGCGTCCCAGTGCCGCTGTGCGGTTCGGGCGGCATGCCCGTCGATCATCAGCCCGGACAGCCTTTCGCGCATCTCGGCTTCGGTGGAGCCGACGGCGACGATGATGTCGCCGGTATCACGGGCGCCTGCACGTGTGGAGATCTCGACAACCGAATCCCGGAATGCGATGCGGTTTTTCGAGCTCCGCGGGGTGATTCCGATCACCGTGCCGTTCGAGTATATCGCCACGGCGACACCGCCCGTCACATGCGTCGCCGTGAGGGTTGTGTGTTCCGCGCCCGAAAAATTTTTCCGCAGCACGATGCGGCAGCGCACCGCGAATCCCGCTGCCGGCGTCGTCAGGTGCGCCTTCATGACGAGCCCCCGAGGATGCATGTAGCATTCGGACGCGCCCGTTGCGCCGTTGGAAAACTGCGTGCGCGTCCACGGGGTGAAATAATTCTTCATCCCCGTGGAATCGATGCGTTCGGTCTCGCGCCCGAGCGTGTCCACAAGGTCGAAGACCGATGAAGCGATGTAGTCGACGGTGTAGTCGTTGAAGTATAAATGTTGGACGCCTCGCAGTTTCGTCTTCGTGCAGATGCGTTCGTCGTCCGAATAGACGGCGCACACGGTGCCGTTGCCGATGATGGCGTAACCCTTATACGGTCGCGACGGAACATGCGGCGCAGCCACGGCGCCGCAATACACGCCGACTGCGGCGAGCAAAAGGATGGCGCGGATAGAAGTCATAATGCTTCCTAAAAAAGTATGTCGTTATTGTGCGTCGTGTAGGGTGAAATGATACTTCGCCCTGCGTCGCCCGGTGCGTCATTCGAGCGTCACCGTCTGCGACGAGCGGATATCGCGCGACGAGCTGCCGATGAGGATCTCGTACGTGCCCGGCTCCGTCTTCCATGTGTGGGAGACGACGTCGTAGAATGCGAACGCCGAAGCGTCGAGCGTCATTGTCACGGTTGTCGATGCGCCCGGCTGCAGGGTGACCTTCGCGAACCGCTTCAATTCCTTCAGGGGACGATCTGTCGACGGCGAGACGGGCCGGATGTAGAGCTGCACGACCTCGCTTCCGGCGCGTGCGCCGCTGTTCCTGACGGCCGTCTTCACGGTGAATGTTCCGGACGTGCCCGCGTTCACGGGCGAGACGGAACTCGTGCCGTACATGAAGGTGGTGTACGAGAGTCCGTATCCGAACGGATACAGCGGTGCGATATTCTTCGTGTCGAAATACCGGTAGCCGACATAGATGCCTTCGGCGTAGTGCACCGAGCCACCGGTGCCGGGATAATTTCCGAACGCGGGGCAGTCGCTCCAGGCCTTGGGGAATGACGACGGCAGCTTGCCCGAAGGATTCACGTCGCCGAAGAGGATCTCCGTGATCGCGGTCCCGCACTCCTGCCCGGCGAACCACGCTTCGAGGATCGCCGGGACGTTGTCGTTCCATCCCGTCATCACGATGGCCGCGCCATTCTGGAGTACGACGATGGTGTTCTTGTTCGCTCTTGCAACGGCATTGATGAGCTCCTCCTGGTTCGCGGGGAGGTCGATCGATTTTCTATCCGTGCCTTCGGTTTCGATGGACGAGGAGGTGCCCGCGAACACAATCGCGGCGTCGGCTCCTGTTGCGGCGGCGACGGCCTGATCGATGAGGTGCACACCGGGGAGCGTCCACCCGAACTGCACGCCGGCTGATCCGCCGTTCTCGTAGAATTCGAGACGGATGTCGCAGCGCCGGCCGGCCTCGAGGTCCAGCATGTGTGTGTTTGTGACCATGCCATGATCGTGCCAGTCGTCGATTACAAGTCTGCCGTCGATAAAGAGGCGAACGCCGTCGTCGCTGGCGGTTTGCAGTGCGTAGCGGCCCGTCACCGGCGGCGTGATCGTGCCTGTCCAGCGCACCGAAAACGTATCCTCCCCAATGCCCGGGCATGGCGAACCGTTCCAGACGAAATTCACCGCAGTATCGGTGCGTGTCAGCACGGGGGAGCCCTCGAAATTCATGTTGTTGAAATATTCACCGGTGAGCCCGCGCTCGCCAGGCACTCCCTTGGCGGGCGTGAGCGCCGATGACGGCAGTATCGTAACGTCGCCCTCCATGAGTGATCCCTTGGCGTAGCGTATCTTCGCTGCTCCGAGTCTGACAGTCAGCGCCTCGAGCGGGGAGACGCGCACAGACGGACTGACCTGCGAACTGCCTCCGCCCCCCGCGCGCGCGACGTCAGCGCTTGGGCCGACGACGGCGAGCGTCCGAATTTTTTTCGCGTCGAGCGGCAGCAGGTTCCCGTCGTTCTTCAGCAGCACCATGGATGCGCGCGCAGCCTCGAGTGCCGTCCGGCGCTGCGCCTTCTCATCCGCCATCACCGGCGCCTGCTTCGCGAACAGGTCCGCCTTCATCATCACGCGCAACAGACGGCGTACCTTGTCGTCGACGACGGATTCCTTCACCGCGCCGCTTCTCACGGCATCGGCGAGTTTCTCGTTGAAGAATTTTCCGGTCGGCATCTCGAGATCGAGACCGTGGTTCGCCGCATGCACCGTGGAATGCGTTGCACCCCAATCCGATACGACGAATCCCTGGAATCCCCACTCGCCCTTGAGCACGTCGTTCTGGAGATACTGGTTCTCCGAGGCCCACCATCCGTTGATCTTGTTGTAGCTCGCCATGATCGACCACGTGTCCGCCTCTTCGACGGCCGCCTTGAATGCGGGAAGATAGATCTCGTGCAGCGCGCGTTTGCCGACGCGCGCGTCGATCGACTCTCGTTCGATCTCCTGATTGTTGGCGGCGAAATGTTTCGTCGAGGTGATGACATTCCGGCTCTGGACGCCCTTCACATACGCGACGGCCATGCGCGAGGCCAGATACGGATCCTCGCTGAAGCTTTCAAAATTTCTTCCGCCATGCGGCACGCGGTTGATGTTCACGCAGGGGCCGAGGATCATGTCGCGGCCGTGCGCCTTCGTATCGATCGCGATCGCGACGCCGATGCGGTGGATCAGCACCGTATCCCATGTGGCAGCCATCGCGGTGCTCACCGGATACGCGGTCGACGCATCCCAGCGCACGCCGACCGGACCGTCTGTCATGTTGATCGGGGGGATGCCCAGGCGTTCGACGGGCTTTGTGGCAAATCCGGTGCCGCCGAGCATGCCGATCTTTTCGTCGAGCGTGAGCGCCTTAAGGAGAGCCTCCACCTTCGTCTCGCCGGCGTCCGGCAGCTTTTTCGAGGCCGCGTGCGCGGTGATGGCAAGAAG